>CAJVYO010000134.1 GCA_913009515.1 uncultured Methylococcaceae bacterium | reverse complement strand
TATTATTTTTGTATTTGTTATATGTATTTTTATGGTATTATATAGGTATGTATTTTTATTATGTATCTACAGTGGTCCGACACGGGACATTTTAATTATTTTGAATGGATTTTTATATGAGTCGAAAATTATCAGGCCATCGCGTTAGAATTGCGGCCTTTATAGATAAAATTGTTAAATTAGAAAAGGATGACAGCTTAACGGGGTCACAACGTTCTAAAAAGGTGTCTAGTTTATGGCGTACTGAGATTAGGCATTGGGGTGGCGGGGAGACTAAGGAGCAAATAGAAAATATTAATAAGACGACTAAAGAAAAGTCGGATAAAGAGGGTAAGAAATTTAGACCTCAGCATTTACCCAGAATTGCTCCGTCTACCTATAGCAGTTATTTATCCGACTATCGCTCTGAGATAAAAGCGCTCAATTACATTCACTTTGACGCGCGCGATAAGATTGCGAAACTTCAAAAAAAGTTTCCTAATGAGGATTTAACGTTGCTTGATTCGCCGATGCCTGCCTTGAGAGATCATATGATCTCTCTTAAAGCGCTGTATCTGGTTAAAAATAGCATTCTTCATGATAGTTTGTCTAAACTGAAGATTGAGCATTCTGCTTTTTATGCGGCTAAAGTGAAGCTTTCTGTCCGCGATAAGATTAAACATGATTCGGCGGTGGCGCTGAAAGCTAAACATTCGGCTAAGAATCTAAAGTTTGTTAATAAGGCGCGTATTGAGTCTTTATTAGTCCATTTGGCGGGTAGTTCTCACTGGGTGGATTTGTCTATTCTTGTCGCTCTGGCAAGCGGTAGAAGGGCGATTGAAGTTTTGAAGGTGGGGGCTTTTAATAAGGTGGATGATCATCATGTGCTTTTTTCGGGTCAAGCTAAAACGAAAAGCCGAGGCGTCATAAAGCCCTATAAAATCCCGGTGCTGATTCATTCTGATACTTTTATTGAGGCGTTTAATAAGCTGCGTATGAGTACTCACTTTGAGTATATGAGCAATGATGAGATTAATGCGGGAACGGCGGCACGGTTGAATATGCATTTTAGACGCTATATGGGCGTTGAAAAGGGCTTGGTGTTTAAGGATTCTCGTGCTATTTATCTGGCTTTGATGCTGGAGTCTTATCACGATAATTCGATGGGCACGGTTGAAGCCTTCGGGGCGATGCTGCTGGGACATTCTGAATTAGATGTCTCGACACAGGTGATCTATAAGGGCATTGTGCTGGAAGATGAACCTGATAAGATGTTTAAAGAGCCTTTCACACAGGATAGCCGCTCTAGTGAGAATGTGCTGTCTTGGGATGAGCTAAGCACGTTTGATGAGGCGGTGGCTGATAAATATCGAGGGGCGCTAACTAGGTTACATTCGAAAATTAAATCTGAGGTGGCTCAGAATTCACGCTTGGTCATTAATCAGTCGGTGCTCTGTAAGTTAAAAAAATCGGGTGGGGCTTTCGGCGTGGGACGCTCGGTGGCTCAGGATTATTTGAAAATTATAGGATTGAACTAATGGCGCGGAGAGGATCTGAAAAGCTGTGCCTTATATAGTCATTGGCGAGCTAACCTTTATTTTTTAATTCTGCCCCATCTTAAATGACCCCCTGTGTCAGAATAGTTTTCGCCTTATCTAAATTTTATATTAGGGAAAAAAGAGACTAACATGAAAAAGTATTCAGAAGAAAGAAAAATGCAATTATAGGCTTCCCGTCTAAGCCGGGACAGCCAGTATTTTCAATGGGTCACGCACAATCTTAGATTTTCCTTTTCTAGGCATAGGTAATTCTCCCATCTGATCTAAAACCCATGAAAACACATCAGGAAAATCCTGATCAAAAAACCGTTGAGCGGCAGTTGTGCCATCTTGACGTTTTAATCCATAATTATGAATGACGGTTAATGCTTTTAATCTCGACTCACTCATGCCTCGACCATTATGATACATTTTTGATAAACAGCCATTTCGTCCTTCAACAGCTGATGAGCTTCGATGAAAGTGCTGTACTATCCATTCAGACCAAGCAAGCCAGTGTTGTAATTTAGAATCTGAGAGTGCATCAGTCAGTGGATGATCACGTAAAATGAGACTGGATGCTTCCCATGCTTGTTGGTACTTCTCTCTGAACGCTGTATTCTGCGTTTTATGCAGTTGATAATGCCAATAGACTACCGGTAATAACGTGTCTACAAGCCATGCTTCTAAAATTTCATCGACTTTTAACGCCTGTAAATTTTCATTAACCCAAAGCCACCAAACTGTGACATTCATCGCTAAAGGTTTAATTTGATTGCGTAATTTATTTGCGGTTTTATTTTTATCGGGGATGGTTTGTTTTTGTGCAATGTCTTCAAAGCAACAGACTCTTTTTTCAAGTTTATCGAGCAATATTTTTTCAGTCTGCAGCTTATTATTTAACAATGAAAATGGATGCAGATCCTCTGATAACCCTTGTAAATGTTCATGATACTGTAATTTACTTTCGTTAATTGATGTGACATTTTTTTCTGCCTGCACTAAATCTTCTGGATTAGCCGCGGCCTGTTGTTTTTCGGCATTTGATAATCGCTTGCCTAATGATGCCCCTAACCATCTCATTACATCTTGCTGTGCATGAAAAAGATCAGCACCTGATTCACATTCAAATCCTGTGATTGCTAGTTTTATTAACGCTTTAGCACGATCTGTTACGGCATGTTTCACATTAACTCCCAAGCTATTAAGCCGAGGCTCTACATGCTTAAACCATGTATCAAAGCAACGATCAGTCGCGACACTTTCTAAAATTAGGTAACCTGACCGTAAATCCATGAGGACTAAAATTAAAAAATCACCAAAAAAGGTTTCATCCATTGCTACAACAGACTCTCGTGTTTTTAATTTAACCTGACTTTCACAAAGTACCTGAAATTCTGGCAACAACGTTTCTATTTCCCGGAGCTGCCTCAAAACAGTAGAAGGCGATACACCAATATGTGTATCGATACGAATTAATTTGAAATAATCAGATAATTTATCAGCACCGACACCACATTCAAAGCCAAAATGATAAATAGTTGCAAAGTATAATAATCGCGTCCATTCATTTCCCGCCTCAGTTTCCCATAAATAAGATTCCGGATACTGGTTACGCTGTTTTTTCGCTTTTTCGCTACGATGAACGCTACTTTTTGATCCAGAAATAACCTTGGCTATTTCACGTATACTTTTTTTAGCACATTCTAAGCCGAGCTTAATAATTGATTTTCTAGTTACTTGTACTTCGTCTGTTGTATTATTTTTTTCATGAGCTTATTATACAAAATTAACGAGTCTAATATTCAGTTTTGTCCCGGCTTAGACGGGAAGCCCGCATTTCTAAGTGGATTGGGTTTAGCGTAGTAAGGATTGGAAAATAGTATGGCACACACTTTAATGATTCAAGGCACCACTTCTGATGCGGGAAAAAGCACTATTGTCACCGCATTATGTCGTTGGTTATATAAGCAAGGCTATGCGGTCGCGCCGTTTAAGCCACAAAATATGGCTTTAAATAGTGCGGTCACCGTTGATGGCGGCGAAATTGGTCGTGCTCAAGCGGTACAAGCCGAAGCCTGTCATTTAGAGCCGCATACCGATATGAATCCGGTATTATTAAAGCCACATTCAGATACCGGAGCACAAGTGATTATTCATGGTCAGCCGGTCGCGAATATGGAAGCTCAGTTTTATCATAATTATAAACAAACCGCGATGGACGCAGTGTTGCAGTCTCATCAACGTTTAGAAAAACAGTATCAAATAGTAATTGTGGAAGGTGCAGGCTCACCTGCCGAAATTAATTTACGCGATAGAGATATTGCGAATATGGGTTTTGCAGAAGTGGTGGATTGTCCGGTTATTATTGTCGCTGATATTGATAGAGGCGGGGTGTTTGCACACTTAGTTGGCACGCTAGACTTATTGTCTGAATCAGAACAGCAGCGTGTACAAGGTTTTATTATCAACCGTTTTCGAGGTGATATTGCATTGTTACAGTCAGGCTTGGACTGGTTAGAACAGCGTACGAATAAGCCAGTTTTAGGGGTGTTACCATATTTACAAGGTTTACATTTGGAAGCCGAAGATGCGATTAATACCGAACAAGTTACCGCTTCTGAGAACACGTTATTTAAGATAATTGTCCCGGTGATGCCTAGAATCAGTAATCACACCGACTTTGACCCCTTACGTTTACATCCACAAATTGATTTACAGTTTATTGCCCCCGATGCAGCAATCCCGAATGCAGATTTAATTATTTTAGCGGGTTCAAAAAGTGTCTGTGCTGATTTACAGTGGTTACGCGATTCAGGTTGGGAAACAGCGATTAATAAGCATCTGCGTTATGGCGGTAAAGTAATCGGTATTTGTGGTGGTTATCAAATGTTAGGTGAGCAGATTAATGACCCCGATGGTATTGAAGGAAAAATAATATCGATACAGGGTTTAGGTTTATTAGCCTGTACGACAACTTTAAAAGCCAGTAAACAATTACGCAATGTGAAAGGGCAACTCAGTTGGAATAAGGCGGTTATCAGTGGTTATGAAATACATGCAGGCATCACTGAAGGGCAAGATTTAGCACGACCCGTTTGTGTATTAGAACAGGGTAATGAAGGGGCTATCAGTGAAGATGGTCAAATTTTAGGCACTTATGTACATGGTTTGTTTGAGCAGACTGCAGCCTGTGATGCGTTATTAACGTGGGCGGGTTTAAACAATGCCGTCACCCCTGATTATCATGCGGTGCGTGACAAGGATATTGAGCGTTTAGCGGATATGATTGAACAAAATATGGATATTGATAAATTAAAATCATTGTTAAATATTAGCGAGTAAAAAAATGACGGTAAGTTTAATTCTCGGCGGTGTTAAATCTGGTAAAAGTCGTTTTGCTGAACAACTGGCAATAAAGAGTGGCTTGGCAGTGACTTATATTGCCACTGCTCAAGCTCACGATGATGAAATGCAGCGGCGTATTCAGCATCATCAGCAAAGTCGTCTTAAACATTGGCAAACCCTTGAAACACCTATTCATTTAGCGGCGGTTATCAAACAGCAGTGTGTTATCAA
>CAJVYO010000133.1 GCA_913009515.1 uncultured Methylococcaceae bacterium | reverse complement strand
TTTCTGCTGAAGGGTATAAATATTGAAACAAACCATAATGCCGTAAACTTTCAAAGGTCTGCACTGCATAGCCCGATAAAAATAATTTAAGCGTCTCATCATGCAAACGAGCAGGCGGAATATTTGCCAATAAATTCGCTAATTCAAACACCGGTTTTTCACAAGATTCTTCAATCTTAAAACCCAATTTAACCGCAAAGCGAATTAAGCGAATCATACGCACAGGGTCTTCCCGATAACGCGTTTCAGGATCACCAATTAAACGCAATAAACCCGCTTTATGGTCATCCATGCCACCAACGAAATCAACAATCGAAAAATCCTTAATATTGTAATATAAAGCATTAACCGTGAAATCACGTCTAATCACATCTTCAGAAATCGTCCCATAATGATTATCACGCAATAACCGCCCTTCTTTATCGGTTTTTTGCTTGCCTGAGTCTGCATTATCACTCGCCCCTCGAAAGGTCGCAACTTCAATAATCTCACGCCCAAAAATAATATGTGCCAACCGAAAACGTCGTCCAATTAAACGACAATTACGAAAAATAGCCCGTATCTGTTCAGGACTCGCATCAGTTGCGACATCAAAATCTTTTGGCTCTCGACCAAGCAATAAATCACGCACACAGCCACCGACCAAATAAGCCTCATAGCCTTCATTGCTCAACGTATATAAAACCTTTAACGCTTGTGAGCTAATTTGCTTACGCGAAATATTATGTTCTGAACGCGTATAAACACGAGGAATTAAACCCGATTCATTACCTGAACCTTGTTCGCTATCCGTATCAACCGCTTGACTATCAAAACGCTTAGTTCTCGTTGCTCTTTTTCTAAACAAATTTAAAATATCACTCTTCCTATCTATCTAAAATTAATCATCACTTTTTATCCCAATATTGTACCAATGTTTAAACACCTAGCACGATAACTTTAAACCACGTCCGTTTAATTCTAGTTTACTCAAAATTCTTAGCATTATATAATCGCATACATATCATTGGGCAAATAAATTATGTTGAGCCTATCACTTATTAAAACCAGAGGTTGCTATGTTTAAAAAAATTGCCAATTCCCTTATTGATCACCCTTTTCTAAGTAGTATTGTCTTATCTGATCTATTTATTTTACTCGTACACAAACCTCCTATCATTTTTTCAGTGGCCATGTTCGGTGTTTTAATTGCTTATTCAATGTTTTTAGGTCAAAAATTATCGTTGTTTAAAGATTAATTTTCACCTTGACACATCCCAACACTGAAAAACCTAACCCACCTAAAGCGTTAGGTTTTTTACGTTATAGTGCGGCTATTTTTTATGATGCCATGCTAGTTATCGCCTTATTATTTGTGGCAACCGCTGCATTATTACCTTTCACAAAAGGTGAAGCCATAAATGCTCCCGTGTTATATCCGTTGTATTTATTCACGGTTAGTTTTATTTTTTATGGTTGGTTTTGGACACATGGCGGACAAACTCTAGGTTTACGTGCTTGGAAACTTAAAATAACCTCGACGTATTATGCGGGCGATATTACATGGAAACAGGCGTTCGTGCGTTTTATAACTGCGTGTATTTCTTGGCTGTGCTTAGGGCTTGGACTTTTCTGGCTTATTTGGCACAAAGACCATAAAACATGGCACGATATTAGTTCACATTCACAAATCATTCGCTTACCTGATACGCCTAAAACTAAAACCTAAGCTTAGCGTAAACGACTAATCGCATATAAAGCCCCCATCAACACCAAACTACTCGGTAACAAGGCAACAAATAAGGGATTTAAACCATACACCACGCCCATTTGTCCTACCGCATTATCGATAATATTAAAGCTCATCCCAATTAATATCCCCATTATCATCCGTGGTCCCAAGGCAATTCCGCGCCCCACACCCACCACAAACGGTGCAGCCACCAGTAACATCACCAAGGTAATTAACGGATTAATGAGTCTCGCCCAAAATGCTAATTCATATTTAGCCGCATCCTGCTTATTATTTTGTAAAAAATCAATATACTTAGATAAATCCATTAAGGATAAGTTTTCAGGATCCATCACCACCACATCCACCACATCAGGATCTATCACTGACTGCCAACGCTGCTGATTAACCGCTCTTGCAGTGACGCGTTGCGGCGATAATTTAGAACTTTTAACCCCTGTCAGCTGCCATTCCCCTTTATGCAAAAACTGCCCTTTTTGTGCAAAACTGACCTTATGCATACGCTGCTGACTATCCAATTCATAAATCGATATATTTTCAATATGCCCTTTGGTATACACATTTTTAATATTAATAAATTGATTACCATCACGCAACCATAGCCCTTGCTGCGTCATCGCCACCGGCTGACGTAATTTCGCCACACTCTTTAAAATTTTCGCCTTCTTTTCCGCTTCAGGGCCGATAAATTCGCCCATGATAAACGAAAAACTAGTCAACACCACACCCGCCATCATCACTGCCCGAATCAAGCCCAACACTGACACACCCGATACCCGCATCGCCATTAATTCACGATGATTCGCCATATTACCTAAAACAAATAAACTCCCCAACAAGGCAGCCGATGGCATCAGCTCATATAAATAATGCGGTATCATCAACCCTAAATACATAAAAATATGCGCTAAGTCATAATCCCCCCTGCCCAGTGAACGCAACTCATCTTTCAAGGTAAACACATTAAAAATGGTATACAACATCAACAAAGCAACCAAGGTACCCTTTAGCACTTCTTTCATAATATAACGATCTAAACGGTTCATGACGCTCTGCCTGTTAATGTTAATAGCACCCATTTTAAGCCGTATAATTTAAGCAATAACACGCCAATTAGCATTAAACTTAATATATACACCCCACTAAACCCTTGCCATATCGAAACCTCACCTCGCAACATCCAACTGCCACTGACACTTTCAAAATTTGAAAAACTAAAATACACCAAAAAAGCCATTAACATATTACCGTATGCACCACCGCGTGGCTGTGTTTGTGCTAAAGGCACTGCCATAATCACCAACACTAAAATACCTAACGGAATCGATAAACGACGGTGTATTTCACGTAAATTGTGTAAATTAAGCTCTGCCATTAAATCCTGACTTAAACGACTACGTATGCCATGCGAACGTTCACCGGTAGCATCTTCAATACGCAAAGCATATTCATCAAAGTATTCAAAAATAAAATCCATCTGCCCTGCTTTACCTTGTACCCGCTCGCCCTCAAAAAAGACAATATATAAGCCGCCCTTTATGTCGCGTAATTCTGCGGTTTTCGAGGTCACGACACTTAATTTTTCATGCTGTTTATTTTGCACAAAAACCTTTTTCATCACCCCTTGTTGATTGATTTCTTCCGCATAAAAAATAAAATTTCCCTGAGCATATTCACTAAAATTACCCGCCGAAATCGCTCTAACACCCGCATTCTGCTTTTGCTCATAAAGTAAATTATCGATTCTAAAACTTGTCCAAGGGGCAACATAAAAAGCCATCCAACTCGCCACTAATATCACCGGCATAATGGTTTTAAAAACCGAAATATAAAGTCGTCCCACCCCCACCCCTGCGGAAGATAAGCCCGCCATTTCTTGGTCACGGTGCATACGCCCCAACACCATCAACACCGAAACAAAAACTGCAGGCAGCATAAAATCAACACTCGCCAAAATAATTTTAAACCCCAGTAAACTTAAAATAGCCCCATTAGAAATACTGCCTTCCACTGCCATTTTTAAAATACCAATAAAATTTCGACTGACAATAATAACCACTAATACCATCAACACTGAGATAATAGTTTTTAATAAGTCTTTCATTATCATACGATCCATAACAGGAAACCAATGGATAGACGGCATTAACACACTCTTATAATTAATCATTGAAAGGCTTAATTTTAACATTGACCCCATAAAGCACTTCAACTAATTATCATTTCCACAACTTGAAAAGTTAATCACCACCCCCACCTTAAAGCTAATCTCATTATTTAATGGAACCGTATCTGATGAATCCAGAAAAATTAACTAGCAAATTTAAAGAAGCATTAAATAATGCACAAAGTCTCGCGCTTGCGAAAGACCATCAATTTATTGAAGGCACGCATTTATTACTCGCCATGCTGCAACAACAAGACAGTAATACTAAATCGCTACTGCAACACGCCGGCGGCGATATTTACAGCCTATCAAATAGCCTCAATGATACCCTCAATGCCATTCCGTCTGTTTCAGGCACCGGCGGTGACGTTCAGCTTTCTCATGACATTTCAAAGTTACTAAATCTCACTGAAAAAATAGCTCAAAAACGCCAAGATAGTTTTATTGCCAGTGAAATTTTTCTGCTTGCCGCCTGTGAAAGCAAAGGGCAACTCGCCAGTATTTTACAAAAATCAGGCTTTACTCAACATGCTATTGATAACGCGATTACCCATACTCGCAATGGACAAAATGTCCATGATGAACATGCGGAAGACCATCGTGATTCGTTGAAAAAATACACCGTCGATTTAACCGAACGAGCCGAGCAAGGAAAATTAGACCCTGTGATTGGTCGTGATGATGAAATTCGCCGCACCATTCAAGTATTACAACGCCGCACTAAAAACAATCCAGTGCTTATCGGCGAACCTGGCGTGGGAAAAACCGCGATTGCTGAAGGTTTAGCGCAACGTATTGTCAACGGCGAAGTCCCTGATGGTATCAAAGGTAAACGCTTACTTTCTTTGGATATGGCATCGTTGATTGCAGGGGCAAAATTTCGCGGTGAATTTGAAGAACGTCTTAAATCCGTACTCAATGATTTAAGTAAACAAGAAGGTCAAGTCATCTTATTTATTGACGAACTCCACACTATGGTCGGTGCCGGTAAAGCAGAAGGAGCAATGGATGCAGGTAATATGCTTAAACCTGCTCTGGCACGCGGTGAATTACATTGTATTGGAGCGACAACGCTTAACGAATACCGCCAATATATTGAAAAAGATGCCGCCTTAGAACGCCGATTTCAAAAAGTACTGATTGAAGAACCCAGCGTTGAAGATACCATTGCAATTCTACGTGGTTTAAAAGGGAAATATGAAGTGCATCACCGCGTTGATATTACCGACCCTGCGATTATT
>CAJVYO010000132.1 GCA_913009515.1 uncultured Methylococcaceae bacterium | reverse complement strand
GGCTCATCAACGCCACCATTCATGAAAAAAGTCACGTGGGCATATTTTTCTGTTTCAGCGAGGCGTAATTGGCTTAAATTTTGTTGTGCTAACACTGCACCTAAGCTATTTTTAATCTCGATAGAATCATAAGCAACAGGGTAATTAAACGCTTCATGATAATTGGTTAAAGTCGCAAAATAGCCTTTAAAACCTGCATGTTGACGTTCAAAATCAGTAAAGGTGGTTGCTGTAATAGCGGTGCTAATTTCACGGGCTCTATCCGCTCTAAAATTCATAAATATGATGCTATCAGTATCAGCTAACGCAACCGCTTCACCGATTAAAGTCGGTTCAACAAATTCATCGGTTTCAGCACGGTCATACGCCATTTGTAAGGCTTCTTGTGCGGTTTGAGCGGTGTAATCTGCTTTGGCTAATACTAGCATTTGATGGGCTTTTTGCACTCTATCCCAGCGTTTATCACGATCCATGGCATAAAAACGCCCGACGATTGAGGCAATTTTGCCGACACCGAGTTCATCTATTTTAGCTTGTAATTGCTGCAATGCAGATTCAGCACTTTTAGGGGCAACATCACGTCCATCTAGGATGGCGTGAATCATAATATTCTTAAGCCCTTTTTTAGCGGCTAATTCCAGCATCGCTAAAATATGCGTTAAGTGGCTATGTACGCCACCTTCTGATAATAAGCCTAATAAATGCAAAGTGCTATTATGATTTAAAGCGTGCTCAATGGCTTCACATAATACTGAATTTTCAAAAAATTCACCTGAGTTTATGGCATCACTGATACGTGAAAAATCTTGTGGTACATAGCGTCCGGTGCCAATATGCATATGACCCACTTCAGAATTACCCATTTGTCCTTCAGGTAAGCCCACAATATTGCCTGAACAAGCGAGTGTGGTCATCGGGTATTGTTGTTGCAAACTATCCCAGCAAGGCGTATTTGCGTGAGCAATTGCATTATAATTAGCGTCTTCACGGACACCAAAGCCATCAAGAATTAATAAAACTAAGGGTTTAGGTTTCATCATCATAGAACTCTTAAAGTGGGTAGTTAGATAGCTTTATTATACTCATTATTAGCGTGTAAAGGTCAACGTGATTTTTTCTTAAGCAGCTTATATATGTCGCTATTTTACGTCGTTATCAGGCTAAAAAAACGATAATTTTGCAAAATGATAGGTTGATAATCCACTAATTAAGCTAACAATCAGTGGTAAAAAATTATAAAATATAGGGTTCTAAATTTTAATGTGCTTAATTGTAAGGTAGTAAAATGAAACTAAACGTAACGCCGACACAACATGAAAAAAAGCTAGGCGCGAATGATTTTATTGTTACTAAAACAGATATTTCAGGAAAAATCACTTATGCAAATAGAATTTTTATGGATATTTGTGGTTTACCTGAATCAAAATTGTTAACAGTACCACATAATATTATTCGGCATCCTGATATGCCACGAGGGGTGTTTCGTTTTATGTGGGATACCTTAAAAGCCGGTGATGAGTTTTTTGGCTTTGCTAAAAACCTGTGTGCAGATGGTAGTTTTTATTGGGTATTTGCAAATATTACCCCTGATTATGATAAAAATAATAAATTAACCGGTTATTATTCAGTGCGACGGCAGCCCCCGCAATCAGCGTTAGCTATTTTAATGCCCGTGTATAAAGAGATGCTGGCGATAGAAAAACAAGCCTCAGCTCAGGAAGGGCCGAAAAAGTCGATTAATTATTTGGTTGATGTGGTGAAATCAACAGGGGCGAAAGATTATAACAGTCTCGTGTTATCACTGTATAAACCTAACGGATTATAAAATATGCCTAAAAATAACCAAAATGCGAATATTCCTTTTATAAAAACAAAATTTGTTTATATGATTATGGGTATTTTTTTATTAAGTGGCAGTTTATTTGCAAATGATTTTTATCAACATGGTTTTTCATGGCTGGTGTTGTCACAATGCATTGCGCTGATGGTGATTGCTTTTTTTATTTATAGTAATACGAATAAAAATTTAAAGGTGGTTAATGACATTCAGACAGTCTTAATTAAGACTAACGAAGGTGAGTTTCATCATCGGATTACTGGAACAAAAGGTTTGGGTGAAATAGGTAAGGTAGCGTGGGAGTTAAATGAAACTTTAGATATTATTGAATCTTATTTTAAAGAAGTCAGTGCCACGTTTCACGCCGTATCATTAGAAAATTATAGTCGTTATATCTTATCGGACGGTTTTCCAGGGCTGCTTAAAAAATCAGGCGATGACATTAATAAGGTTTTACATGTTATGGAGGAAAATAGTCAATTAATGACTAAGAATAAATTATCGGCAGGTTTGCATGGTTTAAATACCATTAATTTATTAAATAATTTAAAAGCAAATCAGACTGATTTGTTAAATATTACCCATCAAATGCAAAAAGTAGAAGATATTTCTACGGAGACGGGTAAAAGTGCGGATGCAAGTTTATCCAGTGTTGATGAAATTAGTCGAGCATTAGTAGATATTAATCATATTATTCATTCAGTTTCTGATGTGATTGGAGAATTAATACAAGACAGTGAAAAAGTCACTACTTCTTTATCATTAATTACCGGTATTGCAGACAAAACTAACCTATTAGCCTTAAATGCATCGATTGAAGCGGCACGAGCCGGTGAACATGGACGTGGATTTGCGGTGGTGGCAGATGAAGTTAAAAGTCTGTCAGAACTTACAAAGGAAGCAGCTCAAGAAGTGAGTGTCACCTTATCTGCATTTAATGAGCGTGTCACTGAGATGCATTCAAAAGCCAGTACCTCAACGGATTTATCTGAAAATATTATGGGTAAGGTTGATGATTTTAAAGTACAGTTTGCAGGCATGTCGAGTTCTGCCAAAGACTCTATTGAGTATATCTCTTATGCAAAAGATAAAACCTTTAGTTTACTCATAAAATTAGATCATATTATTTATAAGCAAAATGCTTACTTTGCTATTGAAGCATCGGAAAGTTGTCCTCAAGCTGATGCAACATTGGTTAATCATGAAAATTGCCGTTTAGGAAAATGGTATGTTGCGGGACAGGGTAAAGAACATTTCAGCGACACCCCTTCTTATGCCAAATTGTTACAACCGCATCAAGAAGTTCATAAATTTGCAAAAGAAGCGTATGAGTTTTCACGAGAAGATTGGCAAAATAATGTTAATTTACTCGAAAATATTATTAGTAGTATGAAAAAATCTGAAGATTCAAGTTTAGGGGTGATGCAATTTATCGACAGTATGGTTGATGAAAAACACCCTTATGATGAAAACAAATAATCACCACCATTAAATATCGACTACCCATGACTAAAAAAAACGCTTTATTAAACGCACTTTCTCAACGTATCCTTTTTTTAGATGGTGCCATGGGAACGATGATTCAAGGTTATCATTTAGAGGAACAAGATTATCGCGGAGAGCGTTTTAAAGATTGGCCATCAGATTTAAAGGGCAATAATGATTTATTATCGCTGACTCAGCCGGATATTATTAAAGCCATTCATAAAGCGTATTTAGATGTCGGTTGTGACATTATTGAAACCAATAGTTTCAATGCCACCACTATTGCCATGGCTGATTATGATATGCAATCATTGGCTTATGAAATTAATGTTGCCTCCGCTTCTTTAGCAAAACAAGCTGCAGAGGAAGCCACAGCAGAAACACCAGATAAACCGCGTTTTGTCGCGGGAACCTTAGGGCCCACTAATAGAACCGCGTCGATGTCACCTGATGTGAATGCCCCAGCGTTTCGTAATATTAGTTTTGATGAGTTAGTCGAAGCCTATAGTGAAGCGGTACGTGGTTTAGTCGATGGTGGCACCGATATTTTATTGATTGAAACCGTGTTTGATACGTTGAATGCGAAAGCGGCTATTTTTGCCATTGACCAATATTTTCAAGAACATAATATTGAATTACCGGTGATGATTTCCGGCACCATTACTGATGCGTCAGGGCGGACGTTATCAGGACAAACTGCACTTGCTTTTTGGCATTCTCTTAGTCATATTAAGCCTATTTCGATTGGCTTTAATTGTGCCTTAGGTGCAAATGAAATGCGGCAGTATGTTGAAGAGTTATCGGCGTCTGCAGATACTTATATTTCCGCACATCCGAATGCAGGTTTACCGAATGAATTTGGCGAATATGATGAAACTCCAGAAGAAATGGGAGCTGAAATTGCAGATTGGGCAAAGAATGGGCATTTAAATATTATTGGCGGTTGTTGTGGTACTTCGCCCGAGTATATTAAAGCCATTATTGATATGGTCAGTCCTTATCCACCACGCAAAATCCCAGAGCTTGAAACTCAATGTCATTTAGCCGGTTTAGAACCGATGGCTATTCACAAAGATTCATTATTTGTAAATGTCGGTGAACGTACTAATGTAACAGGTTCTGCCCGTTTTAAACGCCTCATTGTGAATGAGGAATACGATACCGCGTTAGATGTGGCTCGTGAACAAGTGATTAATGGTGCACAAATTATTGATATCAACATGGATGAAGGCATGTTGGAATCAAAAGAAGCGATGGTACATTTTTTAAACCTTATTGCCTCAGAGCCGGATATTTCCAAAGTGCCGATTATGATTGATTCCTCAAAATGGGATATTATCGAGGCGGGCTTAAAATGTATTCAAGGTAAAGGTATTGTTAATTCCATTTCGATGAAAGAAGGCGAGGCCAATTTTATTCAACAAGCTCAATTAGTGCGTCGTTATGGTGCGGCAGTGATTGTGATGGCATTTGATGAGGACGGGCAAGCCGATACCTATGCCCGTAAAGTTGAAATTTGTGAACGTGCTTATAAAATCTTAGTGGAACAAGTGGGTTTTCCACCGCAAGATATTATTTTTGATCCGAATATTTTTGCGATTGCCACAGGTATTGATGAGCATAATAATTATGGCGTGGATTTTATTGAAGCCACCCGTGAAATAAAACGCCGTTGTCCACATGCGATGATTTCCGGTGGAGTGTCTAATGTGTCCTTTTCCTTTCGCGGTAATAATCTTGTCCGTGAAGCAATTCATGCAGTTTTTTTATATCACGCCATACAAGCTGGCATGGATATGGGGATTGTTAATGCGGGGCAGTTA
>CAJVYO010000131.1 GCA_913009515.1 uncultured Methylococcaceae bacterium | reverse complement strand
CTTGATGAATATTGCCGGTGGTAGCGGCGATGCGGATGTCGGTGCATTAGCCGCTGCACTAGCGGCTGCACCTGCTGCGAATACTCCACAAGTTGCTGTGCCATCAGTAACAGCAGCTGCCACAACCACAAGTGCCGCTCCCGAAAAAGCCGCAGGCGGCCACGAACCGGTATGGATAGAAACACCTGACTGCACTACTTGCGATGAATGCGTGGATATTAATCCTAAAATATTTAAATATAATGACGAGAAAAAAGCCATTATCATCGACCCCACCGCAGGCACCTTTGAAGATATTGTCAAAGCCGCTGAAAAATGTACCGCGGTGATTATCCATCCCGGCACACCGTGGAACCCTGATGAGAAAAATCTCGCCAAACTCATTAAACGTGCGGAAAAATTTCAATAAATGCAGATTGGTAACTATCAACTAGACAATAATCTTATTCTCGCTCCGATGGCGGGCATTACCGATAAGCCGTTCCGAAATTTATGCAAACAATTTGGAGCAGGTTTGGCGGTGTCGGAAATGGTTGCCTCACAACCGCATTTACGCAATCATCATCGCACGCAATTAAAAGCCGATCACAGCGATGAAATCGGCTTAAAATCAGTGCAAATACTGGGGACTGAACCGCAACAAATGGCCGATGCAGCACGTTTTAATGCAGAGAATGGAGCTGATATTATTGATATCAATATGGGCTGCCCAGCTAAAAAAGTTTGTGCAGTCGCCGCAGGTTCAGCTTTAATGCGTGATGAAGCTTTAGTTGAAAAAATTTTAACAGCAACTGTTAATGCCGTTGATATTCCTGTCACTTTAAAAATTCGTACCGGTTGGGATTTAAACTCGCGTAATGCGGTGACCATCGCCAAAATAGCCGAGCAAGCCGGCATTGCTGCACTCACCATTCATGGTCGCAGTCGTGCCTGTGCCTTTAAAGCTGACGTTGAATATGACACCATTAAAGCCGTTAAACAACAGGTGACAATTCCTGTGATTGCTAACGGTGATATTGATTCAGTTGAAAAAGCAAAAACAGTTTTAGAGTATACCCAAGCTGATGCGATTATGATTGGCCGTGCAGCTCAAGGACAGCCGTGGATTTTTCAAGAAATACAACATTATTTACACACAGGAACCCATGTCGAGCCTATAGATTTGGCAGCGATTCAAGCCACTGTCACGCAACATTTAAATGCCTTGTATTTATTTTATGGCGATTTAATCGGTGTTAGAATAGCCCGTAAACATATTGGTTGGTACTTTCAAAATTTAGGCGGGCTTGCTGCCGATATTAAGCCTAAACTTTATCAAACCAATAGTCCTGCCGTGCAACAATCGCTGATTCAGTCTGCTTTTGAGCGTTTTTATTCTTCTCACTAAAGCTTACCTTTATACTACCTATGTCTGATAATACTACTCCGCTATTACTCTCTGCACAGGTTAAAACTGCTGTTGAATATTATTTAGCCCAATTAGAAGGCGATGACACCACTAATTTATACGATTTGGTACTCGCTCAAGTTGAAAAACCTTTACTTGAAGTGAGCTTACAACACGCAGGCTATAATCAAACTAAAACAGCGGAAATGTTAGGTATCAGCCGTAGCACCTTACGCAAGAAACTCGCACACTATAATTTACTTTAATAACTTGATAACTTGTCGTTGACAGCACTGTGCAAACTATATATTGTGTCAATATGTCACCATTAAAGAGAATCTATAATGTCTACTGTTAATAATGAACGTATTACCGCCAGAGTTAATGAACATATTAAAGCAACATTAACCACAGCCGCAGATTTAACTGGTGCCACTCTTAATCAATTTTTAGTACAATCAGCACTTGAAAAAGCAGAACAAATAATTGAAAAAGATAAATTAATACAGCTAAGTCAGCAAGATACACAACTCTTTTTTAAGCTGCTTGATAATCCACCTAAACCTAATGATAAACTTAAAAATGCGGTTAAAAATTATCAGGCTTATATTAAGTGACCGCTCAATTACGCATTGAAAGCCTCACTAAAATACATAATAGAACCGAATTTGATTGTGGTAATCAAGCCTTAAATACGTTTTTACAAACAACCGCACGACAACATAATGATAAAGGCCTATCCAAAACATTTGTGTTATGCCGTGATAACAATCAAAGCTATATTATCGGTTATATGACTTTAGTCGTCTGTGAGGTTTTAGCTGATGACATTCCACATACATGGCAAAAAAAATACCCGCGACGCATTCCAGCCGCAAAACTCGCAAAATTGGCTATTTCAAGTGATTACCAACAACAAGGCTATGGTGAAATATTACTGATTGATGCCATACAAAAAACCCTAACCGCCTCTAAAAGCATTGGTCTGTCAGGGCTTTTTGTTGATGCAAAGGACAAGCAAGCAAAAGCCTATTACCAACGCTTTGGTTTTATAGCTTTAGCTGAACAGTTAAATAATTTATTTATACCCTTAGCAACACTACAAAACCTAAGCCTAAAATAATCACATTAATTTTAATTATCTTTAGAGATTCCTATGAAAAAAACCATTACCCGTGCCTTAATTAGCGTATCAGATAAAACGGGAGTTCTTGAATTTTGTCGAGAACTCGATCAACTCGGTATTGAATTATTATCAACTGGCGGTACTGCTAAATTATTAGCCGATAATAATGTCGCTGTGACCGAAGTATCCGATTACACAGGCTTTCCTGAAATGATGGATGGCCGCGTTAAAACTTTACACCCTAAAGTACATGGTGGAATTTTAGGTCGTCGTGGTATTGATGATGCGGTTATGGCGGCTAATGGCATTAATGCCATTGATATGGTGGTGGTTAATCTTTACCCATTTGAAGCCACCATCGCTAAACCAGACTGTGATTTAGACACTGCGATTGAAAATATTGATATTGGCGGGCCTACTATGATTCGAGCCGCTGCTAAAAATCATAATGATGTCGCTATCATCGTTGATCCTACAGATTACGACTCTATTTTAGAAAAACTCAAAGCAGATGATAACCAGCTTGCCCATCAAACGCGTTTCAATCTAGCTCTAAAAAGTTTTGAGCATACCGCAAAATACGATACTGCGATTTCAATTTATTTAGCCAAAGTAAATCAGCAAGATTTTTCTGATACGCTTAATTTACAATTCAATAAAAAACAGGTCATGCGTTACGGTGAAAATCCGCATCAAAATGCCGCCTTTTATACTGAAAAATCACCTGCCATCGGCACTATTTCTGCGGCAACACAATTACAAGGTAAAGAACTCTCTTTCAATAATATAGCTGATACCGACACCGCCCTAGAATGCGTCAAAAGCTTTAGCGAGCAACCGACCTGTGTGATTGTTAAGCATGCTAATCCGTGTGGGGTAGCTCAAGCTGATAATTTACTAGCCGCTTACGATGCAGCGTATGCCACCGATCCGACTTCATCTTTCGGCGGTATTATTGCCTTTAATCAAGAGCTTGATAAAGACACTGCAGCTGAAATCGTTAAACGTCAATTTGTAGAAGTCATTATTGCTCCGAATATTAGTACAGCGGCTCAGGAAATTTTAGCGGAAAAGAAAAATGTCCGCGTATTAGCTTGCGGCCAATGGCAAACAACGGTACAAGAAAGTTTCGATTACAAACGCGTCGCCGGTGGTTTATTAGTTCAAGGCAGTGATATTGGCTCGATTACCGGTGAAGATATTAAAGTAGTCACTAAACGAACACCGACTGAACAAGAATTAGCCGATTTATTATTTACGTGGAAAGTCGCTAAATTTGTAAAATCAAATGCGATTGTTTATTGTAAAAATGGGCGTACGATTGGTGTTGGAGCCGGACAAATGTCACGCGTGTATTCCGCAAAAGTCGCTGGTATTAAAGCAAACGATGAAGGCTTAGAAGTCGCTGGTTCCGTGATGGCATCAGATGCTTTTTTCCCTTTTAGAGATGGACTTGATGCCGCCGCTGAAGCAGGTATTACTGCCGTTATTCAACCGGGTGGTTCAATGCGTGATCAAGAAGTGATTGATGCCGCAGATGAACATAATATCGCGATGGTATTTACTGGCATGCGTCATTTTAGACACTAATATTCTTTATTTTTTAATCCCTTCCCCTCACCCAACCCTCTCCCCTAGGAGAGGGCTTTAATTTTTCCCTACTTTATAACTATGAAAATTCTTATTGTCGGCAGTGGTGGCCGTGAACACGCACTGGCTTGGAAAGCCGCTCAATCATCAAATGTTAAACAGGTTTATGTCGCACCCGGTAATGCTGGCACCGCCTTAGAAAACAAGCTCACCAATATTGATATTGGTGTTGAAAATATTGATGCTTTGCTTGATTTTGCACAAAAAGAAGCCATTGCGTTAACTATTATTGGCCCTGAAGTGCCTTTAGTGATGGGCATTGTGGATAGCTTTCAAGCGGCTGGCTTAAACTGTTTTGGCCCTACTGCTAAAGCGGCACAACTCGAAGGTTCTAAAAAATACTGTAAAGATTTTATGGCTCGCCATCATATTCCAACAGCCGCTTATGAAACCTTTACTGAAATTGAACCTGCAATTACTTATATTAAACAGCAAGGTGCACCGATTGTGGTTAAAGCCGATGGACTCGCTGCAGGAAAAGGGGTGATTGTTGCTCAAACTGAAGCCGAAGCCATTGCAGCTGTAAATGATATGCTCGCCGATAATCGCTTTGGTGATGCAGGTAATCGAGTGGTCATTGAAGAATTTTTAACTGGCGAGGAAGCCAGTTTTATTGTCATTGCCGATGGTAAAAGTGCCTTGCCGATGGCTAGCTCCCAAGACCATAAAGCCCGTGATAATGGCGATTTAGGACCTAACACTGGCGGTATGGGAGCTTATTCACCTGCACCGATTGTCACGCCTGAAATTCACCAACGGGTCATGGATGAAGTCATTAATCCGACCTTAAAAGGCATGGCTGATGATGACATTCCTTATACGGGATTTTTATATGCGGGCTTAATGATTAGCCCTAACGGCGAAATTAAGGTTTTAGAATATAACTGCCGTTTTGGCGACCCTGAAACTCAGCCGATTATGATGCGTTTACAAAGTGATTTAGTGGATTTATGTCTTGCCGCTATTGACCAAGATTTAGCTAATCAAAACACCCAATGGGATAAACGTAGTGCGTTAGGCGTAGTGTTAGCCGCTGGGGGTTATCCTGATAGCTATGCCAAAGGTAATATTATTAGCGGTTT
>CAJVYO010000130.1 GCA_913009515.1 uncultured Methylococcaceae bacterium | reverse complement strand
GGGGTTCGGCTTTATCAGGTGGGCAACGACAAAGTGTTGCCGTCTCACGCGCCTTATTATTATCACCACCTATTTTTATCATGGATGAACCTAGCAATTCAATGGATAACAGTACTGAAGAAGCCTTTAAACAAAAGTTTTTAGAGCAACTTGATTCCCAAACCTTAATTTTAGTCACCCATCGAGCCTCATTATTAACCATGGTTGACCGACTCATTGTCATGGATCATGGAAAAATTGTTGCTGATGGTCCGAAAGCAACGGTTTTAGCTGCGTTAAAACAAGGACAAATCAAGGTGACAAATTAATATTATGTTTAATAAATCCAACAATCACTCAGAAGATCAAGCCTATCTTAGCGATGTCAATTCAGCTAATCTATATGGTGCTGCCACACGAAGTCATATTATTTTATGGCTCACCTTTAGTTTTTTTATTATTGCTCTGATTTGGGCAAATTTTGCCAAACTTGATGAAGTGACGCGAGGCTCAGGAAAAATTATTCCCTCCAGTCATATTCAAGTTTTACAAAACTTAGAGGGCGGAATTCTGTCTGAAATTCTTGTTGAAGAGGGTGAGCTGGTTGAAAAAGGGCAAGTTTTACTTAAATTAGATGCAGTACGCTTTGCTTCTTCAGCCAATGAAGCCAAACTTAAACATTTTGAATTAATTGCCACTACCGCACGTTTAACCGCAGAAGTGAATAAAAAACCACTCAAACTTTCCGCTGAAATACTAAAAAATCACCCTGCTATTGCGGACGATGCTCGTAAATTACTTAAATCTCGACAAAATGAATTAAAAGCCAATCAACGTATTTTAAACTCACAAATTCGTCAAAAGCGACAAGAATTAACGGAAGCACGGTTAAATGTAAAACAATTTTCAAAAGGCTATTCGTTAGCAAAAGAAGAGCTTGATATGAATATTCCTTTAGAAGCTGAAGGTGTCATCTCTAAAGTAGAAATAATACGCCTAAAACGTGCAGCACATGAAGCACGAAGTTCACGTGATTCTGCTCGTTCAACTATTCCTCGTCTAAAATCAACCATTGAAGAAGCAAAGAGTAAATTATCAGAACTGGAAATTCGTTTTCATACTGAAGCACTGGAAGAATTAAATTTAGCTAAAGCTGAATTAGAACGCAGTAGTGAATCATCATTAGCCTTAGATGATCGGGTATCAAGAACCCAAGTCATCTCAACGGTTAAAGGCACCATTAAACAACTCAAAATAACCACTATTGGCGGTGTAATACAACCCGGCATGGATTTAATTGAAATTGTCCCTTTAGATGATCAGTTACTGATTCAAGCTGAAATTAGACCGGCAGATATTGCATTTTTACACCCCGGTCAAGTCGCAATGATTAAATTTACTGCTTATGATTTTTCAATTTATGGTGGACTTGAAGCAAAATTAGAACATATTAGCCCTGATACGATTATCAATGAAGAAGATGGCGAAAGTTATTATTTAATTCGACTAAGAACAGATAAAAATTATTTAGAAAAGAATGGTGCAAAACTCAATATTATTGCGGGTATGATCGCTGATGTTGATATTTTAACCGGTAAAAAATCAGTATTAGATTATCTACTTAAACCTATTCTTAAAGCCCAAGGTAGAGCATTAAGAGAGCGTTAAATATGTGTCCTATTTTAATATTTTCAGATAATGAAACCTATGTTAATACATGGTTATCGCTATTAAGCCCTCATTATAAAATAAAACGTGTTGATAGTTTACCCACTGAAATATCTGCTAAACTTATTATTATTGAGGTTGAAAAAATTACTCAAAACTCTAATATATGTGCACTACTTAAACGCAGTGCTACTCGTAGTTTAATAATAGGGCATCAATGTTCAGAAAAACAACAAATTGACTTTCTAGTTCAGGGAGCAGCAGGCTATTGCGAGCATAAAGATACTCCAGCGATACTATTACTTGCTGTTCAACAAATATTAAAAGGCGATATGTGGATGAAACGCCACTTAATTGCTACTGTTATTAGTCGATTAGTTGAAATAACACCCGATATCCCGCTAACTACTCCAGCAGACTTAAATTTAATAAGCACCTTATCTAAACGAGAATGTGATGTCGCAAATTTTATACAACTGGGTGAAAACAATAAAACTATTGCTGCAAAACTATCTATTTCAGAACGCACAGTTAAAGCACATTTAAGCTCTATCTTTAAGAAACTAGAGGTTTCTGATCGTTTACATTTAGCATTACTTTTAAATCAACCTCACTAACTTGTACACTACGGAATCGCAATATTATGGACATAAAAAAAATTATAAGCCTAAGTAGCTTATTATCTATCTCTTGTTTAAGTCATGCTCAAACATTACCTGAAGCTATTCAGCAAGCTATTCATGAAAACCCCAGTATTCAATCACTACGCTCAGAACAAACTGCCATTACTCATGAAATAGACCAAGCTAAAGCCGGTTATTTACCTACCGTTGATATGGCAATAGGGGTAGGTTGGAATAGCCAAATTAAAGACAATGCTAGCCATAGTGAAGAAGCATCAATCGCATTAAAACAAATGATTTTTGATGGAATGACAACCTATCATGAAACCGAACGTCATCGTAAACGAGCCGATGCAAAGGCCTATACTGTTTTTAGACAAACTGAAATTATTGCCCTTAATGTCACCGAAGCATATATTAATGTCTTACGCTCTCAAGCGTTATTAGCATTGGCTAAAGATAATTTACTGGAACATAAACGGACTGATGATCAAATACAATTGCGTGCTAGTCGGGGAATTGGAAAAAAAGCCGAAGCCGCTCAATCCAGTGGACGACTCGCTTTAGCAGAAAAAAACACCCTATCTGAAGTCGGCAACCTAAAAGATGCACAAACTAATTTCTTAAGTCTCGTCGGAACCTTACCGATTAAGCTATCAACACCGCCTTATCCTACTGATGCGTTACCCAAGTCATTAAAAGCGGCTCTTAAAACGGCACTTGATAATCATCCCACCCTCAAATCTGCCAATGCCGATATTGAATCTGCATTTGAGCAACATCAAACGGCTAAAGCCGCTTATATGCCACGTATCGATGTAGAAGTAGGCGTATCACATACCAATATCAATGATGATGCCTATGCAATGCTAAGAATGAATTACAATCTTTACAATGGCGGCAAAGATTTAGCTCGACGCCAACAAACCTCAGCACAGATTAATCAAGCCAAAGAAATTAGAGATTCGACTTATCGACAAGTTATTGAAAGTATGCGTTTATCGTGGGTTGCTTATCAAACCTTGCAACGTCAAATGAATTTCTTTGAGCGTCATAAAGACTCTAGCATTATTAGTAATACCGCCTATAAAAAACAATTTAATATTGGCCAGCGGACACTATTAGATTTATTAGATTCAGCAAATGAAATGTTTACCACTAAAAGTGCTTATACCAATGCAAAATATGACACACTCTACGCCCAATATCGTATTTTAAGTAGCCAAGGTAGTCTGAATCAATATATTGGTGCTACATTGCCTACTGAAGCCTTAACCATTGCTCAGTTAACATCAAAAACACCCGATGATAAAAACCCTGAACTCCTTGCTAGCTCAGATAATCAAACCTATGCCATTAAAAATACTGTTACTCAGTGTTACCCATTATTTAAACATGATAATGAAGAAGTTGCAGCTCAACAGAAAATAGCCATGCAAGCCATCGCTGAGAAAAATTATTATCAGCTCGATTTTGCTGATCAAACTGAATATTATGTTGATAATTATTTAGTCTTAACCGCTGCCAATGAATCATTACGCAGTGCAAATAAAGTTGAAAAATTATTACGTAAACAAAAATTTAAAGATATATGGCTGTTTAAAGAAGGTGATTTTCAATGGCAAATTTCATTAGGGGTGTTTAGTAGTGAAGAAAATGCGATTGCTGCAAAAGAAACGTTTTCAAAATTAACCACGCAAGCATTAGAGGTAACGGCACAATATAAAATTAGAAATATCAGTGCCCTTAAAGTAAATCTACTTGAAGAAGAAATCGAGCTATTTGAACGTGATTTTTCACGTTATATAAATAAAGAACAAGAATGTAGTGAAGAGTAGTTTAGCTCACGCTCTCTTAATTCTTTTGCTGAATATGGTGTGTATCAATATCGTATTCGCAGAAGAACCAGCACATTGGGTTAAAACAGATTATTTAATTGATAGCTTTATTGATGTTGCTTTAAATAATGAATATTCAGCTGCAGAAAGTACCGTTAGACGCTGGGATAGCCCTATCAACTATTACTTTATGCATCGTTCCTTAGATAAGGAGCTACATGAACAGCTTACTTTACTGCATTTACAGCATTTAGCTGCGATAACAGATGTTAAAATTCAAGCCGCTCCCCATAAAAATAAGGCTAACTTATTTATTATCTTTTCCAATGAAGCCTCTCTAAATCATGATTTACAACATGAATTTAAAATAAAATCAGCCCAAAAACGTGAACAACTGGTGCGTCATAGTGTTTGTTTAGCTAATATCACCACCTATAAAAATGGTAGCATGCGTAAAGCGATTATCATTATTCCTGTTGATAGAGCGAGAGCTCATGCTAAATTAGTGGCCTGTATTGTTGAAGAAATCACCCAAATCATGGGTTTACCTAATGATTCAGATAAGGTATTCCCATCTATTTTTAATGATAAATCCTATAATGATTTGTTGAGCGGCTTAGACTATGTGTTATTAAAAATGCTGTATCACCCGACTTTAAAATCAGGCATGTCTAAACAACAGGTAAAACCTATTCTAAAAAAAATTATTCACTCTTTTAGACAACAGGGCTTAATTGACAAGGCGACACAAGCAGTCATTAAAGGCGGCTTATATGCTTTATTTTAATCTCGCTGGCCAAAAATACCCGTTCCTACCCTGACAATAGTCGAACCTTCTGCAATAGCGGCTTGAATATCACCACTCATCCCAAATGAAAATGTCTTTAAACTAGGCTGTTCTAAATCGATAACGGCTTGTTTTAATAATCGATAAGGTACGCGTTGCTGCTCATAATCTGCGGTAAATTTTGGAATCGCCATCACCCCGCGTAAACAAAGATTCGGTAATTGCTGTATTTTTTCAACCACCGCGGCTAATTCAGCGAGTAAAAATCCGGATTTACTGGCTTCATTGCTGATATTAATCTGTATGCAAATATTTAACGGTAATAAATCCTTAGGACGCTGATCATTTAAACGCTGGGCAATTTTCA
>CAJVYO010000129.1 GCA_913009515.1 uncultured Methylococcaceae bacterium | reverse complement strand
CACAAAATACTTACCGCGGCTTGGTGAAGGTAGCCAAGAGTGCAGAAAATGCCCGTAATTTTACCCAATGTGATTCATTATTAGTCGGTGATAAATGTGGTGCTCATACGTTTCCGTATGTTGAAGTCAAACAGCCGTCTGCTCAAGTGGAACATGAAGCTAGTACCTCTAAAATTAGTGAAGACCAATTATTTTTCTGTCAGCAACGGGGTTTATCCGCGGAAGATGCAGTATCGATGATTGTGAATGGTTTCTGTAAATCAGTATTTAAAGAATTGCCAATGGAATTTGCCGTAGAAGCTCAAGCTTTGCTAGGTATTAGTTTAGAAGGTTCAGTGGGTTAAACACCTGCCGTATACAATATTTAAAAATAAATTTAGGTAAACAATATAATGCTTAGTATAAAAAATCTTCATGTTAGTGTGGGTGATAAAGCGATTTTAAAAGGGATTAATTTAACCATTAATGCCGGTGAAGTTCATGCGATTATGGGACCGAATGGGGCGGGAAAAAGTACCTTATCTCATGTTTTATCAGGAAAATCAGGTTATACGATTACTGAGGGTTCAGTTACTTATAAAGGGCAGGATTTATTAGCATTAGCACCTGAAATAAGAGCCAGAGAGGGCGTATTTTTAGCATTTCAATACCCGCTTGAAATTCCAGGTGTTAGCAATATTTATTTATTGAAAGCCGCGTTAAATGCGATGCGTCAACATCAGGGCTTGCCTGAAGTCGATGCGATGGATTTTTTAACTTTGGTAAAAGATAAAATTAAATTATTGGAAATGGATCAAAGCTTTTTATATCGCTCGGTAAATGAAGGTTTTTCAGGTGGTGAAAAAAAGCGTAATGAGATTTTACAGGCAGCAATTTTAGAACCGAGTTTGTGTGTGTTAGATGAGACAGATTCAGGTTTAGATATTGATGCGTTAAAAATTGTATCTGCAGGGGTTAATTCTTTGCGTTCAGCAGACAGAGCCTTTTTAATGATCACCCATTATCAGCGTTTATTAGATTATATAAAACCTGATATTGTGCATGTGTTGGCCGATGGTAAAATTGTTAAATCAGGCGGTGCAGAATTAGCCTTGGAATTAGAAGAAAAAGGTTATAACTGGGTTGAAGAGCAGGCTGCATAATGAGTGAGCAATATCTTAAGGCTTATGATGAACACCGTTTTGTATCATCATTGCCGTGGTTAAATTCGATTAGAGCATCCGCTAAACAGCAATTTTCTCAAGTGGGTTTTCCAACACAAATTGAAGAAGAATGGCGTTATACTAATTTAGCTATTTTAAATAAAACATTATTTTTACCTGCGGTATTAGATAATAATTTTTTAGAAACTGAGTGTTTACAACAGCATATTTTGCCTGATGTATGGTCAATGGTATTGGTTGATGGGCATTTTAATGCAGCACTCTCTAATTTAGCAGGTTTGCCTGATAATACCTTAGTGATGTCTATGCAAGAGGCATTGGTTCAGCATCCTGAAAAAATAGAGGCTTATTTTTCACAGGCAGTATCGGAGGAAGAATCAGGACTGATTGCTTTTAATAATAGCTGGTTTATGGATGGTGTATTTTGTTATGTACCTGCGAATTGTCAGTTAGAAAAGCCACTGCAAATTATTCATGTGAGTACGCAAGCCAATACCATGGCGAATACACGGCATATTATTGCGTTAGATGTTTCCGCTCAAGCGGAGATTATTGAAACCTTTATTGGTGTTGATGAGCATTATGCCTGTGTTGCTGTCAGCGAAATATTCTTGGCAGACAATGCCCAGTTAACCGCGTATAAAATGCAAAGTGAAAGTGATAAAGCTTTTCATTTTGGTGGCTTATATATTAAGCAGGCTCGCGATAGTCAATTTATACATCATAATTTTGCTTTTGGTGGCCGAGTGGCTCGCACGGATGTGCATACGGATTTAGGGCAGGCTGCAAGCTGTGATTTGAATGGTTTGTATATTGGAGCGAGTCGCCAACATATTGATAATCATACGCGGATTGAGCATAATCAGCCGCATGCAGTGAGTAAGGAATTATATAAAGGTTTATTAGATGAGCGTGCTAGAGCTGTGTTTCAAGGACGTGTATTAGTTGCTGAACAGGCTCAAAAAACAGATTCTAATATGTATAACCGTAATTTATTATTATCTGATAAAGCGGAAATTGATACTAAACCGCAATTAGAGATTTATGCGGATGATGTAAAATGTGCCCACGGTGTGACAGTTGGGCAGTTAGATGAAAAATTAATTGCCTATTTACAAGCCCGTTGTATTGATGAAGCAACCGCTAAAAATATGCTGACATTTGCTTTTGCGAACGAAATGGTTGAAAAAGTAAACAATAAGGCTTTATATAAGCAGATTTTAGCTAAAGTATTAGAGAAATTTCCTCAAAAAGGTATTGAAGCAGATTGGCTATAATCGCAACCGTTTCAAATAACCTTCCTTTAAAGCAAACAGATAAATAAACGCATGACTGATTTTCCCGTCGAAAAAATTCGTGCGGATTTTCCTATTTTACAAGAGAAAATTCGCAATAAACCGTTAGTGTATTTAGATAACGCGGCAAGTTGTCAAAAACCTCAGCAGGTAATTGATAGTATTGTACATTGCTATAGCCATGAATATGCGAATGTGCATCGTGGTGTGCATACTTTAAGTGTGAGAGCGACGGATCGTTATGAAGGTGCACGTGAAAAAGTTCAGCACTTTATTAATGCCCAAAGCACCAAAGAAATTATTTTTGTGCGTGGTGCAACGGAAGCGATTAATTTAATAGCCCAGACCTTTGGTAAAGCGAATATTAACGCGGGAGATGAGATTTTAATTACCGCGATGGAACATCATTCCAATATTGTGCCGTGGCAAATGCTTTGTGAACAAACCGGTGCAGTGTTAAAGGTTGCTCCGATTGATTTACAAGGTGAATTAATTTATGCGGAGTTTGAGGCATTACTAAGCGAGAAAACGAAGCTAGTGTCTGTGGTGCATATGTCGAATGCATTGGGGACTGTGAATCCTGTCGAAAAAATTATTGCAGCGGCAAAAGCAAAAAATATTCCGGTATTATTGGATGGTGCACAAGCTATTCCGCATATGTCCGTGGATGTGCAAGCTTTAGATTGTGATTTTTATGTGTTTTCTGGGCATAAATTATATGCACCGTCGGGTATTGGCGTGTTATATGGTAAACAGGCTTTACTAGAGGCGATGCCGCCGTATCAAGGCGGTGGCGATATGATTCGTAAAGTCACTTTTGAAGAGACTGAATACAATAGCTTGCCGTATAAATTTGAAGCAGGCACGCCCAATATTGCTGATGTCATTGGTTTAGGCGCGGCAATTGATTATTTAACTGAAATAGGCATGGATAATATTGCTGCCTATGAAGCTGAATTATTAGCCTATGCAACTGCGTCGGCTAATAAAATTCAAGGCTTACGCATTATTGGTGATAATAATCATAAAGGGGCAATTTTATCGTTTGTATTGGATAAAATTCACCCACATGATATAGGCACAATGCTGGATAGTCTAGGTATCGCCATTCGTGCAGGACATCATTGTGCGATGCCAGTAATGGATTTTTTTGAAGTACCTGCCACGGCGAGAGCGTCTTTTGCAATGTATAACACCAAAGAAGAAATTGATGTGTTGATGGCAGGTATTGAAGATTTAATTAAGATTTTTGGCTAGGAAATAAATATGTTTGATGATTTACGTGACCTCTATCAAGAGGTGATATTTGACCACAATAGAAATCCGCGCAATTTTTATGTGATGGAAGATGCAGACCGTAAAGTAGAGGGATTTAACCCTTTATGTGGCGATCGCCTCACGCTATTTTTAAAAATGGACGGTGATAAAATCACTGATGCCAGCTTTCAAGGCTCAGGTTGCGCCATCTCGACCGCTTCAGTTTCATTAATGACAGACATTGTGAAAGGGCTGACAGAAGCAGAAGCAGAAGCGCTATTTGCTAAATTTCATGCCATGACCACGGGTAAAGAAGAAGATATTAATTTAGAAGCGGTTGGTAAATTAGCCGTGTTAGCAGGTGTGCGTGAATACCCTGCGCGTGTTAAATGCGCAACGTTAGCGTGGCATACCTTGGATGCGGCGTTAAAGAATGAGCAAGAAGCCATTTCGACTGAGTAGTAGATTGAGGAAATAGCATGCACCATTTACATAATTTCAAAGGCTTTAAATACGCTGAAATTGATTTATTTCGCCCTATGACTTTATTAGTGGGGCGTAATGGTGCAGGTAAATCGAATTTGATTGAAGCAGTGGAGTTATTGGCTGAATTGGCAAATGGACGGCCTTTACATGAAATTACGGAAGTTGGGCGTGGGAGTGGGAACTCATTTGAAATTCGAGGTGGGTTATCAGGGTGCATGAGAAAAGAGGGGGAGGATAGCTATTACCCTTTTAAACTTGGTTTTTCAGGAGTATCTCTAGAAAAAGGTATTGGCTATTCTATTGGCATTGACCATATACCACCTAAGATTTTAAGTGAAGAGTTAGTCTGTGGTAAAAAATCCTATTTTCATGCAGAACTTCAAAAAGGTTCGAATGATATTTTAGATATTAGCTATGATAATTTTTCTCGTGGAGGTAATAACCCGAGTACCCAGTTTTCAGCAAATAGTTCTGTGTTATCTCGATATGATTTACTGCTTTCCTTGCTATATGAAAAGCGTGGGGCAAAGAAAGCAGTTGATGAAGCAAAGAACAATTCCCAACTGGTAAGAGATTATTTAAAGTCAGCGTATGTTTTTGATTTTCACCCCCGATTAATGCGCCAGTATGAGAGTATTTCTGCTTATATATTAAATAAACAAGGCTCAAATTTATCCGCTGTTTTGTATGCTATTAAACAAAATGATGATAAAAATATTGAATCAGAGCGTTTATTACCACGTATTTTAGCGATATTAAAACAGTTGCCTGAAGAGCCTTACAGTGATTTTGAATTTTTTACTACACCGACCAACCATGTACTTTTTGCATTAAAACGAGAGGATGGTGTGTTTATTGATGCCAGTTTATTATCTGATGGCACATTAAGAGCTTTAGCGATTTTGGTGGCGGTAGAAGTTGTGCCAGAAGGCTCCCGAATTATTATTGAGGAATTGGATAATGGTATTCATCCATCGCGGGCAAAGTTACTCATTAATACCGTGTGGGAGTGCAGTCATCGTCGTTCACTCAATGTATTAGTGACCACGCATAATCCTGCGGCTTTAAATAATTTAACAGCAGCGCAATTA
>CAJVYO010000128.1 GCA_913009515.1 uncultured Methylococcaceae bacterium | reverse complement strand
CGGTGATTTGCCAGCCTTTATGAATTAAAGAGCCTGTAAAAGGAGCATTACCAACAATATTACCTGTTAAACGCACTTCTGATGCATCAAAGCCTTTATTTAGGGTGATTTTGCTGCCTTCATCTTCAGTGCGTACCACGGCTAAACTAAAATGTTCGTTTATGGTTTTATTGCAGCCTGTATGGACAACTCGTGCAGCGGCACCCACATCAGCATCACTGTATTGGTTAATATCTTCTTTAATAAAGTCGATAAAACGGGCATCTTTTTGCAATAAACTTAATACTTGTAAGGCTGCATCAGGCGTCGCTTCTTTTAATACAATCGGTTCTGGTGCCGGTAATTGCACGATTTTCTCGACTTCGACAATTTTTTCAACTTCAACGATACGTTCAACAATTTTTACTTCAGGTTCAGGTGTGATTTCACGCGTCGGAATGTTGGCTGAAATAGCTTGTTCATCGTTATTTTGTTTAGGTGGGGTTGCTTGTGCTTGTTTGGAGCGACGCATTAAGCCTAATAACATCGCAAATAACAAGATAATAACCGTTAAAGCCAGTCCAAAAACAGTTGCCGCTAAATAAGCATGCACGGCATCAAAAGTACTGGGAAAAAGTTCTAAATTTATTTTAAATTGCGTATTCATAGTTTATTGTGTTGCACCGGCTTGACGTGCGGCTTGTGCAAACATAAGAGATTTAAGTATTTGACGGGTTAAGCTGACGCGTGTTTTTTTGAGGAAACGGTCAATAATAATATCGGGTACGCCTTCGTTTTTAAAGATAGTACGAATGGTGCTTAATTCGGCTTCACATTGTTTAATCACCGCATCAGTTGCAACGCGGGCATCAATTTTGCGATAGCCTTGTTTTTGGGCTTCTTTATAAATACATTGCTTATAAGTATATTTATTTTGTTGTATTTTCTGAATAGTGGCTGTAGAAAGCGTGGTACCATCCCATTTTTTTTCAGGGGAAGGGGTTGTTTTATTTTTTAACTCAGCAGTTTCTTCTTGAATGGAGCCGTTCTTCTCGGTACTGCATGCTTGCAACCAAAGGCTACACATAATGAGTAATAGCGTTCTTTTCATAACTTTTTATATCTGAATAGGAAACATGATTGTGAATCTTTAATTTTACGCGAATGCGGCTAAATGACCAATTATGGTGGGCGGTGATAGCTGCAAAATGTTAAAATTTGCAGCCTAATAAGATGTGTAATTAAGTGAACTTAGCGTATAAAGATAGCGTTATTTAATTAAAATTAACTGTACTAGATTGATATAGTTAGTTTTGTTGTTCATAAAATGCAATCGTGAATGTTTAATTTTATTTTTCAGAGGATAGTATGGCGGGACATAGTAAATGGGCAAATATTAAGCACCGTAAAGCCGGGCAAGATGCAAAACGCGGAAAATTATTTACTAAATTTATTCGTGAAATTACGGTTGCCGCAAAAAATGGCGGTGGTGATGTTGCCAATAATCCGAGTTTACGCACGGCTATCGATAAAGCACTTGGCGGTAATATGCGTCGTGATACCATTGATAACACCATCAAAAAAGCTACAGGCACGATGGATGGCGTGAATTATGAAGAGGTTATTTATGAGGGCTATGGTTCAGCAGGGATTGCTGTTTTAGTGGATTGCTTAACCGATAATCGTAATCGCACCGTTGCCGAAGTGCGTCATGCCTTTACCAAAGCCGGCGGAAATTTAGGCACCGATGGTTCAGTTTCGTATATGTTCCAAAAAGTAGGGATTATCAGTTATGCAGCAGGTGTTGATGAAGATACTTTAATGGATGCGGCGTTAGAAGCCGGTGCTGATGATGTGGTCACGCATGATGATGGTTCAATCGATGTCATGACCCCTTATGAAGATTATTTAACCGTAAAAGAAGGCTTGATTGCCGCTGGCTTTGAACCTGAAAACGGCGAAGTCACTCGTCAAGCAGATTTATTGACCGCCTTAAATCTTGATGACGCTGAAAAAGTATTACGCTTAGTTGATGTGTTAGAAGATTTAGATGATGTGCAAAGTGTTTATACTAATGCGGAGATTAGCGAAGAAATTTTAGAGCAGTTAGCTGACGTTTAATGTGGCGCGGATATTAGGTATTGACCCGGGTTCAAGGTTGACAGGTTTTGGGGTGATAGAGGAAACCGCAACCGGTTATCATTATATTACCAGTGGCTGTTTGCGTATTAAGGGCGATTATTTCCCTGCTCGCTTGAAGCAAATTTTTACAGGGATTAGTGAATTGATGGAAGAATATAAACCTGATGAAATGGCGATTGAGCAGGTGTTTATGCATAAAAATGCCGATTCAGCCTTAAAATTAGGTCAAGCACGTGGTGCGGCGATTTGTGCAGTACAAGTATCGGACGTGCCTGTTTATGAATATGCAGCAAGACAGATTAAGCAGGCGGTTGTCGGTAAAGGTTCAGCGGATAAGCAGCAAGTACAACATATGGTTAAATTATTATTAAGTATTGTCGGTGAAATACAAATTGATGCCAGTGATGCACTCGCGATTAGTCTTTGTCATAGCCATTTTCAGCAAACAGCAAAACGTATACAAGGAGTCACAGCATGATTAGTTTTTTACGTGGCAAAGTGGTCACAAAAGTACCGCCATTATTAGTGTTAGATGTTAATGGTGTAGGTTATGAATTATTAGCAACCACGAGTACGTTTGTTAGTTTGCCTGATGAGGGTGAAGAAGTGCAGTTGCAAACCCATTACAGTGTGCGTGAAGATTCGCGTAGCTTATTTGCTTTTGTGAATGAAGCGGAACGGGCGATGTTTCGTTTATTGATTAAGGTTAATGGAGTGGGGGCTAAAATGGCATTGGTTATTTTATCGGAGCAAACAGCAGATGAATTTCATCGTTGCATTAATGATAATGATGTTACCGCGTTAGTGCGTTTACCGGGGGTGGGTAAAAAAACCGCAGAACGCTTAATTATTGAAATGCGAGATAAATTACCTGAACGGGAATTTTTTCCAGAGGAAGCTGCCGCATCGCCCCATAGCGTAAAAACCAGCAAGGCGAATCGTTTTGCAAAACAAGAAGCGATTAGTGGCTTATGTGCATTAGGTTATAAAGCCACGGAAGCACGAAAAATGGTGCAAAATATTCCTCAAGAAGATAAAAGTTGTGAAGATATTATTCGGTTGGCATTGCAAGGAAAATCGTAGTGATTGAAACCGATCGGATTATCAGTGCCGCAGGACAACGTGATGAAGAAGGGCAAGATAGAGCCATTCGTCCTAAAAGCTTGCAAGATTACATTGGTCAGCAAGAGTTATGCGAGCAGATGGAGATTTTTATTAAAGCCTCTATTACGCGCAAAGAGGCTTTAGACCATGTGTTAATTTTTGGACCACCGGGTTTAGGAAAAACCACCTTGGCGAATATTATTGCTAATGAAATGCAGGTTAATTTAAGGCAAACATCAGGGCCAGTATTGGATAAAGCGGGTGATTTAGCCGCAATATTAACCAACCTTGAAGCTCATGATGTATTATTTATTGATGAAATTCATCGTCTGAGTCCAGTGGTTGAAGAAATGCTTTATCCTGCAATGGAAGATTACCAAATTGATATTATGATTGGTGAAGGCCCTGCGGCACGTTCGATTAAATTAGATTTGCCGCCATTTACGTTGGTAGGGGCAACGACACGAGCGGGTTTATTAACCTCACCGTTGCGGGATAGATTTGGTATTATTCAGCGTTTAGAATTTTACTCAGTGGCTGAATTAACGCAAATTGTGAGCCGTTCCGCGAAAATGTTAGGCTTATATATTGATAATGATGGCGCGGAGGAAATTGCACTGCGTTCACGTGGCACTCCTCGAATTGCGAATCGTTTATTACGCCGTGTACGCGATTATGCGGAAGTAAAAGGTGATGGGAAAATTCATAAAGCAAGTGCGGAACAAGCCTTATTGATGTTGAAAATCGATGCCTGTGGCTTTGATAGTTTAGACCGACGTTTATTAAAAACCATGATAGAGCATTTTTCAGGTGGTCCTGTTGGTTTAGATACCTTGGCGGCTGCGATTAGTGAAGAACGCGGCACTATTGAAGATGTCTTGGAGCCGTATTTGATTCAACAAGGTTTTATTATGCGTACCCCGCGTGGGCGAGTGGTGACTGAAAAAACCTATCAGCATTTTGATTTGCAAATACCTGATAGGAAAGTCACAGAAAATAGTGATTTATTTTCTGAAAGTGATTAGTCTTTGATACTTAAGGCATCAACACGCTGAAAGCCACGCGGTAAACTTTGCCCGCGTTTAGCTCTTACATTACGGTAGCTTTCAATATCGGCTGATTTTAAGGTTAAGTGGCGTTGCCCTGAGCTTATTTTTAGCATTTCACCGGCTTTTAAGCTAGTAAACGCAACTACTTTGTCGGGCTCGGTAGTATTGAGTAATTGAATCAGTTTATTACCTTTGCCTTTCGATAATATCGGTAAAGCATCGGCTTCAAAAATAAGTAAACGTCCTTGTGCCGTTGCCACGGCAATAAAAATTGCATCATCAGAAACGCCTGGGTCTGTCACATCAACGGTATCAATGATGACATCATTGAGAAAAAGCTCAACATCTGCTCCAGAGCCTTGAATGGCGCTTTCACCAGAGTTTGAAATGGTTAAGGCATTGATCACAACTCCAGTTGAGTCATTTATTACGATACCGTCGCCTGACACGCTATCTATGTTGATGCCTTCGATTAGGGTATTGTCTGCGGCATTTAGCGTGATACCTGAACAACTAGCATTACTAATGCTTGGAGCCGTGCCAGCACTCGCCAGAGTTGTGCTACCCATAACCAGAGCCTTACCTTCCCCAATTAAACTAACATTCGGCACAGATAAGCTCAGTCCATCGGTAAGTCCAAGCGTTGTCGCATCACCCGATGCGACATAAATAGTGTCGCCATCTGCAACCAACAGTTCTGTTTCTGCAAGCGTTGCAAGAGGCTCATCAGATGTACCGAAACCACTCAAGCTTCGGTTATCGACATACCAGATTCGTTCGGTAATATTTATATTCACAGTGCCAATAGCAGAATTTTCACCATCAGATACGCGATAGGTGAAACTGTCGGTTAAGGCAGTCTGGCCCACGCTCGGTATATAAGAGAAATTACCTAGCGTATTCATGGATACCGTGCCACCGGAAACCGGTTCAGATTCCAATGATGCACTCAGCAAATCACCCACTTCCAGAGCAGTGTCATTATCCAGCACACTGCCACTAACAATAACGGCAATACTGCCACTCGCTGACACACCAACTTCGAGT
>CAJVYO010000127.1 GCA_913009515.1 uncultured Methylococcaceae bacterium | reverse complement strand
CTATTGTTATTTTTCTGATGTAATTGATAAATAATTTATTTTAATATTATGAGTGATAGTGACAATAATTGAATAACAGGGAAGAACATCAAAATAATATGAAGTTAGACAGAACATTATGCGTTGCCCCGATGTTAGATTGGACGACGAAACATTGCCGGTATTTCCATCGTATTCTGTCAAAACAGGCGGTGTTATATACTGAGATGGTGACAACAGGAGCGTTGTTGCATGGTGATAAACATCGATACCTTGAATTTAATGATAAAGAGTCGCCTATCGCATTGCAGTTGGGTGGTAGTTCGCCGCATGATTTAGCAGTGTGTGCTCAGTTGGCGGAAGAATATGGCTATAACGAGGTGAATTTGAATGTAGGTTGCCCTAGTGACCGCGTGCAAAATGGGCGTTTTGGGGCTTGTTTAATGGCTGAACCTGAATTAGTGGCGGAATGTATTGCGACTATGCAAGAAAAAGTGGCTATTCCGATTACGGTTAAATCACGTATTGGCATTGATGATTTAGATGCTTATGAAGATTTAACGAATTTCATTAATATTATTGCTGATGCAGGTTGTGAGACCTTTATTTTACATGCCCGTAAAGCATGGCTGTCAGGCTTATCACCAAAGCAAAATAGAGATGTGCCGCCGTTACGTTATGATGTAGTAAAACAAATTAAGCGAGATTTTCCACACTTAAATATCATTATTAATGGTGGTATAAGCTCGATAGCACAGGCAAATGAATTATTAACGGAACTGGATGGGGTGATGATTGGGCGGGAAGCCTATCATAATCCGTATATGTTATCGGCTGTTGATAATAGCTTGTATGCCCAGCAAACAGAGATTAAGTCAAGGATAGCGGTGGTTGAGGAGCTGATACCTTATTTGCAAATGCAATTAAGTGAAGGCGTTAGATTGCAGAGTATGACGCGGCATATTTTAGGGTTATTTCATGGTGTTGCGGGTGCAAGAGCATGGCGACGACACTTAAGTGAATATGCCCCTAAAGCGAATGCAGATGAAAATGTTGTTTTACGAGCATTAGAATTCGTGCAACTATAATGTATACTTGACGGTTTTTGTAATGATTGATGTGTCGTTTACACATTATTTTTAGAGATAAATGATGGAAGAATATTTTAGTAAAATTATTGAATCAATTGGTGAAGATGTGACGCGTGAAGGGTTGGTTGATACGCCTAAACGTGCGGCAAAAGCCTTTGCTTTTTTAAATAATGGTTATGAAAAGAATTTAGAAGAAGTCTTGAATGGGGCTATTTTTGAATCAGATAGCGAAGATATGGTGATTGTAAAAGATATTGAGCTATATTCTTTATGTGAGCATCATTTATTGCCGTTTGTTGGCAAGTGTCATATTGCCTATTTGCCGCAGGGTAAAGTGTTGGGTTTATCTAAATTAGCACGGATTGTTGATATGTATGCGCGTCGTTTACAAATTCAAGAAAATTTAACCACGCAAATTGCGGATGCGGTAAATACAGCGGTTAATGCCCGAGGGGTTGCGGTGGTGATTGAAGCGAAACATATGTGTATGATGATGCGGGGCGTTGAAAAACAAAATTCAGTCATGACTACCTCTTCTATGAAAGGTATTTTCCGTGAGGAAATGAATACCCGCTCTGAATTTTTAAGTTTGATTAGTCGATAATTCACCCTATATTATGGCTAAAAAATACGGTATTTTAATTGTTAATTTAGGTTCGCCTGATAAATTAAGTGTGTCAGCCGTTAGGCGTTTTTTAAGGCGTTTTTTGAGTGATACACGGGTGGTAAATTTGCCGCGAATAATATGGTGGCCGATTTTAAATTTTGTTATTTTACCGTTTAGACCCTTTAAATCTGCTAAAGCGTATGCAGAAATTTGGCGTGAGCAAGGGTCGCCGTTAACTGTGTTGACGCAGGCTTTAGTTGACAAGTTACAGGCTAACTTAGATAAAAGTTATGATGTAAAAATGGCAATGAGCTATAGCCAGCCGGATATTAAGACGCAATTGGCGTATTTTAAACAGCAGCAGTATGAGCAGCTTGTGGTATTGCCGTTGTATCCACAATATTCATCAACGACGACAGCTAGTGTTTTTGATGCGGTGACGCAAGCCGTTCAAAAGTGGCGTTATGTTCCGAATATTGATTTTATCAGTGATTATTATCAGCATCCGCTTTATATTGATGCGATTGCACAGACGATTAAGCAGGCTTGGAAACAATCACCTAAAAATGAATTATTATTGTTGTCTTTTCATGGTTTACCTGAGAAATTAACCGAATGGGGTGACCCTTATTTTAATCAGTGTCATAAAACGGCAGAGCTTATTGCACAGCAATTAAAGTTACCGTCTACACAATGGAAAATCGTGTTTCAATCTCGTTTTGGGCGTGCGAAATGGTTACAGCCTTATTGTATTGAAACCTTAATGGCATTGCCTGAATCGGGCGTTAAATCGGTCGACATTATTTGCCCTGGGTTTGCGGTGGATTGTTTGGAAACATTAGAAGAAATCAATATGACTAATAAAGGCATATTTTTAGAAGCAGGCGGTGAAGAGTATCGTTATATTGAGGCATTAAATGATTCTGATGAACAAATTACGTTAATGGTCGATTTAGTGACCAAAAAGGTAGGTAAATGATGCGAAGATTTTATACAGATTGTGCATATTGTCGTTTAATGCGTAGCTTGGCTTTTACAGGTATTGGCATGTTATTAGGCGGTGGAACATCTTATTTATTGGGCGGTTCTAATGAAGATATGATGTTGTCAGGGATTCTTGTCGCAGCGATTTTAGTGTTTGGCTTGATAGGTAAGAAATAAGGGCAGTCAACGTGTTAATTATTTGTATAAGCGATTGATAGTTATTTTATTCATTATATTAATGCTTAATGTATCGCCGGCGTATGCCGATGTTTATAAATACACGGGAGCGGATGGGAAAACGTATTACACGGATAGACCCAGTCATCAGCGTTATAAATTGATTATTCGTAGTCGTCCTAAAGGCTATGCGAATGCGTTTAAATCATTAGCAAAAAATAAAAAAAAATATACGCCTATTATTCGTTCTGCTGCGTATAAAAACGGTTTAGATCCAAAATTAGTGCATGCAGTGATTCATGCTGAATCGGCTTATGATACTAATGCTATTTCAAGATCAGGGGCGGTGGGGTTAATGCAGTTAATGCCGGCAACCGGAAAAGCATACGGGGCCTTTAATCGTAAAGATCCTCAACAAAATGTTGCAGCTGGAACGCGTTATTTAAAATATTTATTAGGGCTGTTTAAGCAAAATTTATCGCTTTCGTTAGCGGCTTATAATGCCGGTGAAAATACCGTTAAAAAATATCATAATAAGATTCCGCCTTTTCCCGAAACTCAAAAATATGTAAAACGTGTGTTACGTCTTTATCAAGGATAGTTAATTATGGCTGAAATAAAGGAAACAATAAGTAGTGAAGCCTTAGTGCAAGCATTTATCAAGGATTTTCCGTTTCCTGAAATATGCCATAAAGTATTTGCTTATGCGAGCCACCCACATTATAGCGGTGCTGATATTGCGGCGTTAATCGAAGAAGATAAAGCCTTAAGTCAGCATTTATTAAGATTAATTAACAGCGTTTTATATAAGCATCAAGTCGCTATTACTTCTATTTCTCGTGCCATTACGGTATTAGGGGTTGATGAAGTGAAGCATTTATTACTCGGGTTATCATTGTTTAAATTAACCATTAGCCATGCCACGGTATTGCCTTTATTTTGGCAAAAAACCATGTACTGTAGTGTGTTGGCAAAAGTATTTTCTAAACAAAATACGGTTTTTCACGGCGAGAATGTATTTTTAATGGGATTTTTAGCTAATATAGGTCAGCTGGTGATTGCTCACACGTTGCCTGATATGGTGTTAAAAATAATGGCTAAAGCTCAGGGGCATATTTTGGTAGAGCCTATTCTTGAAGAGGAAATATTAGGCTTTACACGGGCGGATATTGGCGGTGAATTAATAAAACAGTGGGGTTTGCCTGATTCAATTTATGAGGGGGTGGCGTATCAATTTAGTCCGGATACCAGTGAACATCATTTTTTTGATGCCCAATTAGTGTATTTATCCTCTGTATTGAGTGCGAATTTAGAGCATAATGCAATGTCTTTACAGGCATTTTGGCAAGAAGTGAGCGAGGAACGCAAGACATTATTGAAACCAGTGGAAAGTAAGTATTTATTGGCAATGGTACTGCAAGCTCAAGATGAGAGTCTTAACGTGTTTGAGCTATTTAAAAACGACATTTATAAGGCTGAATTTGATATAATACCGAGTTAATTCGAGAATAGGTTAGGAACAAGTCTGCTGAATTATTTTAGTAGTTAGTTTGTTAATATAATAATGTACCTGAGAAGGGTATATTTTTAGAAAATGTAGCTGTACAAGGAACTCATGTCAAAATTTGCCAAAGAAATTACGATCGTTAACATTGAAGATGAAATGCAACAGTCATACCTTGACTATGCAATGAGCGTCATTGTTGGGCGTGCGTTACCTGATGTACGAGATGGCTTAAAACCGGTACATCGTCGCGTATTATATGCGATGAGTGTTTTGGGGAATGATTGGAATAAATCATATAAAAAATCAGCAAGGATTGTCGGGGATGTGATTGGTAAATACCATCCACACGGAGATACGGCGGTTTACGATACCATTGTGCGTATGGCACAGCCATTTTCATTGCGATATATGTTGGTAGATGGTCAAGGTAACTTTGGTTCGGTAGATGGTGATTCACCGGCGGCAATGCGATATACCGAAGTGCGTATGGCTAAAATTGCCCACGAAATGTTAGCGGATTTAGACAAGGAAACCGTTAATTTTGCCTCTAATTACGATGAATCAGAATCAGAGCCGACGGTTTTACCTGCTAGAGTACCTGCTTTATTAGTGAATGGTTCATCGGGGATTGCCGTGGGCATGGCAACGAATATTCCACCACATAATTTAGGTGAAGTGATTAGTGGTTGTTTAGCCTTAATTGAAAATCCTGAGATAAGTACGCGGGAATTAATGAATTTTATTAAAGCCCCTGATTTTCCAACAGCCGGTATTATTAATGGCCTTGCAGGTGCTTATGATGCGTATACAACAGGCAGAGGGCGGGTTGATATTCGTGCTCGTAGTCATGTTGAAGATTACAATAATGGCACACGCCAAGCGATTATCGTTACCGAATTACCCTATCAGGTAAATAAAGCACGTTTATTAGAAAAAATAGCGGAATTGATTAAGGAATCCAAAATTGAAGGGATTTCTGGTTTAC
>CAJVYO010000126.1 GCA_913009515.1 uncultured Methylococcaceae bacterium | reverse complement strand
GCGGCTGTGTTAATCACCGTATCGGTTTGTATGATGCGTTTTTAATTAAAGAAAATCATATTATGGCTGCGGGATCGATTGCGAAAGCGATTGCGAAAGCTCGTCAAATCAGCGATAAATTGCTAGAAGTGGAAGTAGAAACCTTTGCTGAATTGACGGAAGCGATTGCGGCACAGCCTGACCGCATTATGCTCGATAATTTTTCAGTCGCTGAGTTAGTGACGGCGGTTGAACAGGTAGCAGGCAATATTGAATTAGAAGCCTCTGGCAATATTGGCTTAGACTCTATTGCAGACATTGCCGCGACAGGGGTGGATTATATTTCAATTGGGGCGTTAACTAAAAATATTCAAGCGATTGATTTATCGATGCGTATTGATTTGATTGATGATTAAATTAGGCTTATGAAAATAGAAACCTTGCTGACACAAATAACCCAGGGTGTTTATATTGTCGGGGTGACTGATGGTAAGAAAACACATGCTTTTACGGCCGCATGGGTGATGCAAGTTTCTTTTTCACCGGTTTTAATTGCCATTAGTATTAATCCCAAGCATCATTCTTACCAGCTATTAAAGGCTAAGGGTGTTTGTAGTGTTAATGTGCTTAATAAGCAACAACATGATTTAGCCGGGCATTTTGGGCAGTCAGGTAATACGAATAAAATGGGGGTTGGTGATTGGCAAACAGGTGTCACCGGTGCGCCTATTTTACAAGAAAGTTTGGTATATTTTGATTGTAAAGTATCCTCAGAAACGGCTGCAGGTGACCATCAATTATTTATTTGTGAGGTCGTTGATTCAGGCTTATTAAATAAGGGCTACCCGATGTTATATGCTGAAACCGGCAATATGGATAAAAGCAGTGATTTATACGCAAGCCGCCGTATTAGCCCTAGAATTAATGTAAATTTATCTGCAAAAGTAGATGTTTTAGAGACCCAGCAGTCATTTAGTATGACCTTATTAAATATTTCTCATACAGGATTAGGTTTTAGTTGCGGCGCGGATGAACGTAATCAAATATCACCGCACAGTGATTTTATTGATGACAGTGGCAAGCCTATTGAAATAGAGATAGCATTGAATGAATTCAAATTAAAAGGACGTATTATTTATTCACGTCGTTTAGCGGCCAATAATTATCAAATTGGGGTGGCGTTTGTAGCGATTAATTATGATGAAATTGAGCATTTGATCAGCTGTCTTAAAAAAACTATAAAGTGAATAAAAAAATATTAATGACCCAGCTGTGAAAATTCAGTAAAATTAAGCACAATATTCAGATTTTTCTGAATGGCTCTAAAGAGTTTGGAGTCTATTTATTTTATAAACGGGAGATGTCGCAAGGCTGCTCCCGTTTTGTACATTTAAGGTGATGAATTTTGAACAAACCTGCACTATTGATGTTAGAGGATGGCACCGTATTTAATGGTGTGTCCATTGGCGCGGATGGCTGTTCCGCGGGAGAAGTGGTATTTAATACTTCTATGACAGGTTATCAGGAAATTCTGAGCGACCCTTCTTATGCTAAACAAATTGTGACATTAACCTATCCGCATGTGGGTAATGTGGGGACAACTGATGACGATAATGAATCATCATCAGTGTTTGCGAGTGGTCTAGTGATTCGTGATTTACCGCTGTTAGCGAGTAGCTGGCGTTCTGAGAAAAGTTTAGCCCAGTATTTACAAGATAATAATGTGGTAGCGATTGCTGACATTGATACCCGTCAATTAACGCGTTTATTGCGTGATAAAGGTGCCCAGCGAGGGTGCATTATTGCGGGTGAAAATATTGATGAAGCTCAAGCAAAAGCAGCGATAGACAATTTTTCAGGCTTAAAAGGTCTCGATTTAGCACAAGCTGTGACCACAAAAACGGCTTATGAATGGACTGAAAATACGTGGACTTTACAGCAAGGGCATTTACCTGCGGAAAACTTAAGTAAACATGTGGTGGCTTATGATTTTGGGGTGAAACGTAATATTTTACGCTTGTTAGCCAATAGAGGTTGCCGCGTGACAGTTGTACCCGCAACAACACCTGCGGCTGATGTATTAGCAATGAATCCAGATGGCGTATTTTTATCCAATGGACCCGGTGATCCTGAGCCATGTACTTATGCTGTGGCAGCGATAAAAACGATTTTAGAACAAAAAATACCGATATTTGGTATTTGCTTAGGGCATCAATTATTAGCGCTTGCGTGTGGTGCAAAAACTGAAAAAATGAAATTTGGTCATCATGGTGCTAATCATCCAGTACAAGAAAAATCAACGGGACGGGTGATGATTAGCAGTCAAAATCATGGCTTTGCAGTTGATGCGAGTACTTTGCCTGATAATGTTGAAATGACCTTTCATTCTTTATTTGATGGTAGTTTACAAGGGATTAAACGGACGGATACTGCCGCAATGAGCTTTCAAGGTCACCCGGAAGCAAGTCCTGGTCCGCAAGATGTAGAATCATTATTTGATGATTTTATCGACATGATGAACAACGCGAAATAATTGCCGTTTAAGAGATTACTATGCCAAAAAGAACCGATATAAAATCCATTTTATTATTAGGCGCCGGGCCTATTGTCATTGGTCAAGCCTGTGAATTTGACTATTCAGGTACGCAAGCGTGTAAAGCATTGCGTGAAGAAGGCTACCGCATTATTTTGGTCAATTCTAATCCTGCCACGATTATGACAGACCCTGATATGGCGGATGCAATTTATATAGAGCCTATTGATTGGCAAACTGTTGAAAAAATTATTGAAAAAGAACGCCCTGACGCGGTACTACCGACGATGGGCGGGCAAACTGCATTAAATTGTGCCTTAGATTTAGATAAGCATGGCGTATTAGAAAAATACGGCGTGGAAATGATTGGTGCAACCAAAGAAGCCATTAATATGGCTGAAGATCGTCAATTATTTAATGATGCCATGGGGCGGTTAGGCTTTGAAGTCGCACGTTCTAAAACAGCCCATACTATGGAAGAAGCGTTTGCCGCACAGGCTGAAGTCGGTTATCCAACGGTTATTCGTCCGTCGTTTACCATGGGCGGCAGCGGTGGTGGAATTGCTTACAATAAAGAAGAATTTGTTGAAATTTGTGAGCGGGGATTATATTTATCACCGACCAATGAACTACTGGTTGAAGAATCGGTATTAGGTTGGAAAGAATACGAAATGGAGGTGGTACGTGATAAAAAAGATAATTGCATTATTATATGTTCCATTGAAAACTTTGACCCGATGGGTGTGCATACAGGCGATTCAATTACTGTTGCACCAGCACAAACACTAACCGATAAAGAATATCAAATTTTACGGAATGTCTCATTAGCGGTCTTGCGTGAAATCGGAGTAGATACCGGTGGATCTAACGTGCAGGTGGCCATTAATCCTGACGATGGCCGTATGGTGATTATTGAAATGAATCCCCGCGTATCACGTTCATCTGCATTAGCCTCAAAAGCAACCGGTTTTCCGATTGCAAAAGTAGCCGCTAAATTAGCGGTAGGTTATACGCTGGATGAGTTAAAAAATGAAATTACCGGCGGTGCAACCCCTGCCTCCTTTGAACCCACAATTGATTATGTGGTCACCAAAGTGCCGCGTTTTACCTTTGAAAAATTTCCCCAAGCGGATGATCGTCTGACGACACAGATGAAATCAGTGGGTGAAGTGATGGCAATTGGACGTACGTTTCAAGAGTCGTTGCAAAAATCATTGCGTGGGCTTGAAGTCGGTGTTGATGGCTTAGATGAGTTAGTTGACTTATCGGATGAAGATGCGGTTGATGTGATGCAGCGTGAAATGCGTCATCCGGGGCCGCAGCGTTTATGGTATGTTGCAGATGCATTTCGTAGTGGTATGTCATTTGATGATATTCATGAAGCCAGCAAAATTGACCCTTGGTTTTTAGCACAGCTTGAAGATTTGATTTTAACTGAAAAATCATTGGCGAGTAAAACCTTAGCAACCTTGAAAGACGGTGAATTATTTCGTTTAAAGCAAAAAGGGTTTTCGGATGCACGTTTAGCTAAATTACTGGATACCAAAGAATCACAAGTCCGTAAAATTAGACATGAGCAAGCTATTCGCCCTGTTTATAAGCGTATTGATTCGTGTGCGGCGGAATTTTCATCAGATACTGCTTATTTATATTCTACTTATGAACAAGAATGTGAAGCACGGGTATCTGACAAAGAAAAAATTATTATTTTAGGCGGTGGGCCTAATCGTATTGGCCAAGGTATTGAGTTTGATTACTGCTGTGTGCATGCAGCGTTAGCTCTACGTGAGGAGGGCTATGAAGCCATTATGGTGAATTGTAATCCTGAAACGGTTTCAACTGACTTTGATACCTCAGATCGCTTATATTTTGAGTCGCTAACCTTTGAAGATGTGTTGGAAATTATCCATTTAGAAAAGCCGAAAGGGGTGATTGTGCAATACGGTGGTCAAACACCGTTGAAATTAGCCCGTGATTTAGAAGCAGCGGGAGCACCGATTATTGGTACCTCACCTGATGCCATTGATTTAGCAGAAGATCGCGAGCGTTTTCAAAAATTAATTGATAAATTAGGTCTCAAACAGCCGCCGAATGGTACTGCACGTTCAACGGAACAAGCGATTAGTGAAGCGAAAGTGCTAGGCTATCCTTTAGTGGTGCGTCCTTCGTATGTATTAGGCGGACGAGGCATGGAAATTGTGTATAACGAAGAAGCGTTAGTGCGTTATATGAAAGAAGCGATTAGTGTTTCTAATGATTCACCGGTATTACTGGATCGCTTTTTAGATGATGCGATTGAGATGGATGTCGATGCGATTTATGATGGCGAAACCTTATTAATTGGCGGTTTAATGCAGCATGTTGAGCAAGCAGGCGTGCATTCTGGTGATTCAGCGTGTTCGATTCCGCCGTATGATTTGCCGCAACACATACAAGATAAATTACGTGTTCAAGTGGGACAAATGGCCGAAGCTTTGGGCGTGCGTGGTTTAATGAATACTCAGTTTGCGATTCAAGGTGAAACTATTTATGTTTTAGAGGTTAATCCTAGAGCATCACGTACTGCACCTTTTGTATCAAAAGCCACCGGTTATCCGTTAGCAAAAATTGCAGCCTTATGTATGGCAGGTAAATCCTTAAAAGAACAGGGTATTACTAAAGAATGTATTCCTGATTATTTCTCGGTGAAAGAGGCGGTATTTCCGTTTGTTAAATTTCCAGGCGTTGATCCTTTGCTCGGCCCTGAAATGAAATCAACCGGTGAAGTGATGGGGGTAGGTAAAACCTTTGGTGAAGCATTTGCTAAATCTCAGCGGGCATCAGGGGTTGATTTAAG
>CAJVYO010000125.1 GCA_913009515.1 uncultured Methylococcaceae bacterium | reverse complement strand
ACCTGAAGATTTGATTGAAGCGGTCAGACGCGGTGTGGATATGTTTGATTGTGTGATGCCGAGCCGTAATGCGCGTAATGGGCATATTTTCACTTCAACAGGGGTGATTAAAATTCGTAATGCACAATATCGCTTAGATACTAAACCACTTGATGAAAATTGTGATTGTTATACTTGCCAGCATTATTCGCGTTCATATTTACGTCATTTAGATAAATGTAATGAGATTTTAGGAGCACGTTTAAACACCATTCATAATTTACATTATTACTTAAATTTGATGAGTGAAGTACGAGAAGCGATTAGTGAACAACGATTTACGGCGTATATTAAACAGTTTTATCAACTACGCGGTAAAGTTGTACCAAATATGCCATAATAGAAAAATTTTTATGTCTACGTTATAAACGATATTTGGGGACGTTATGAGTTTTTTTATTTCAGATGCAATGGCAGAAGCCGCACCAGCAGTACAACAACCAGGCTGGGAAGGTATGTTGTTTCCATTAGGAATTTTGATTTTCTTTTATTTTATTTTTCTAAGACCTCAAGCAAAACGCACTAAAGAACATAAGCAAATGCTAGAGGTGATGGCAGTTGGTGCTGAAATCGTAACCAACGGTGGCGTGTTAGGTAAAGTGGTTGGGTTGAATGATAGTTTTGCACAAGTTGAAATCGCACCAAATGTGGTGATTCAGGTGCAACGTCATCAAGTAGGTAGTGTGATGCCTAAAGGCACCTATAAAGCACAAACAAAAAAATCAAAGTAATTACGACTATATATTAAGGGTAAGTCATGCGGTAACGCTGAACTTATCCTTTTCAAAATTATAATAAAACTGGCGCGGAATCAACGTTAGTCACTGTTTATCCTGATGGACCACTCATGCAAAACCATTTCCCTTTTTGGAAGAATTTACTCATTCTCATTGTTTTAGTTTTTGGTATTCTTTATTCCTTGCCCAATTTATTTGGTGATGACCCTGCATTACAAGTAACACAGGGAAGCGCTACGGATTTATCTGAATCAGAAGTCGCTAAAATTACCAGCACCTTAAATCTAGGAAAAATTACGCCTAAAGCCATTGAATTACAAGGCACGAAAAAAATATTAGTGCGTTTTAATAATACCGATGAGCAGATGCGTGCAGCGGAGATTTTACGTGAAGATACTGCGAGTCAGTATAATGTCGCGTTAAATTTAGCCCCTGCAACCCCTGATTGGTTGCGTAATTTAGGCGCTAAACCGATGTATTTAGGCTTAGATTTACGCGGTGGGGTGCATTTTTTACTTGAAGTGGATATGGTTGCGGCACTTAAGCAGGCTGATGAACGTTATAATAATGATGTACGTGCGGCTTTACGCATGGCAAAAATACGTTATAAATCTGTCGCTCAAGATAAAGGTTCAATCAAGGTTGTGTTGCGTAATGCAGACGATAAACAAGCGGCGATGACTTTATTGAATAAAGAATTTCGCAAATTAGACTTAAGCTCCAAAGATGAGGAGCTGGTGGTATTTCTAAAAATATCAGAAGCGGAAGTTAAAGCGATTAAAAAATTCGCTTTATCGCAGAATATTACCACCTTGCGTAATCGAGTGAATGAATTAGGGGTGTCTGAACCGGTTATTCAGCAACAAGGTGATAGCCGTATTGTGGTGCAATTACCGGGTGTGCAAGATACCACGCAAGCGAAAGAAATTTTAGGCACGACAGCTACGTTGGAATATCGTAAAGTGGATACCGAACATGATGTACAGCGTGCGTTATCAGGGCGTATTCCAGTCGGTTCAAAGTTATATTATGAGCGTGGCAGTAAAGCGCCGGTATTACTTAAAAGACGCGTTATTATTACCGGTGACCAAATTGTGGGTGCTTCATCTGGGATAGATCAGAATGGTTCGGCTTCGGTGAGCATTACCTTGAATGGTGTCGGTGCGAAGAAAATGGGTAAGTTTACTCAAGATAATATTGGTCAACCGATGGCGGTGGTGTTTATTGAGCAAAAAACACTGACTAAAATAGTGAAAGGTAAAAAAGTACGTCGTAAAGAAAAAATTGAAGAAGTGATTAGCATTGCAACCATTCGTGATAATTTTAGTAAACGATTTCAAACTACTGGTTTAGATAGTCCTCAAGAAGCACGTAAATTATCATTATTACTACGAGCAGGAGCATTAGCTGCTCCTGTGGAAATTGTTGAAGAACGTACCGTGGGACCAAGTTTAGGGCAAGATAATATTAATAAAGGTGTGATGTCAGTCGTGGTCGGCTTTGCATTGGTATTGGTGTTTATGGCTTTGTACTATAAAGTGTTTGGTTTGATTGCTAATTTAGCCTTAAGTTTTAATTTAGTGGTTATTATTGCGGTATTATCGATGTTACAAGCGACGCTAACTTTACCGGGTATTGCAGGGATTGTATTAACGGTCGGTATGGCAGTTGATGCAAACGTATTAATTTTTGAGCGTATCAAAGAAGAATTAGCCAGTGGCAATGCACCGCAGAGTAGCATTTTTCTGGGCTATGAAAAAGCGTTTGCGACTATTTTTGATGCGAATATCACCACCTTATTAGTGGCATTAGTATTATTTGGTTTTGGTACCGGTGCGATTAAAGGCTTTGCGATTACCTTGGCGATTGGTATTTTAACCTCGATGTTTACTGCCATTTTAGGCTCGCGTATGGTGATTAACTGGGTGTATGGTGGTCAACGTGTTGAAAAGCTCTCTATTTAATTAAAGACGATAAATATGAAACAAAATATTAATTTTTTAGGTAAACGTCATTTTGCCGCTATTTTTTCAGGGCTTTTATTGATTGTTGCGATTAGCTCATTAGCTTTTCAAGGCTTAAAGCTGGGGATTGATTTTACCGGCGGTACCTTAGTTGAAGTAGGTTATAACAAATCCGTTGATTTAAAGGCGATGCGTGCAGGTTTAGCAACTGCGGGTTTTGATGATGCCACAGTACAACATTTTGGCACGGCTAAAGAAGTTTTAATTCGCATCAAACCCAAAGAAGGCTTGAGTAATGCTGAGTTAAGCACTGAAGTAGTGGCTGCGATGAGTGTTGCTATGTCAGAAAAAGGTGATATGCGTCGTGTGGAATTTGTTGGCCCGCAAGTGGGTGATGAATTAACCGAAGATGGTGGATTAGCGTTACTGTATTCGATGTTCGGTATTTTAATCTATGTGGCATGGCGGTTTGAGTATAAATTTTCGTTAGGCTCAGTGGCGGCATTATTGCATGATGTGATTATTACACTGGGCGTTTTTTCAGTGTTACAGTTAGAGTTTGATTTAACGGTTTTAGCGGCTATTTTAGCGGTAATCGGTTATTCATTAAATGATACCATTGTGGTTTATGATCGTATTCGTGAAAATTTTCGTTTATTACGGGCAGGTTCATCAGAAGAAGTGATGAATACTTCACTAAATCAAACCTTAAGCCGTACCTTAATGACCTCAATTACGACTTTATTAGTGTTGATTGCTTTAGCGTTATTGGGTGGCGAGATTATTCATAATTTCGCGATTGCCTTATTAATCGGTGTAGTGATTGGAACTTATTCTTCAATTTTTGTCGCTAGCCCTTTGGTGTTAGTTTTAGGGGTAAGCAAAGAAGACTTAATGGAACCGGAAAGAGAAGGCGAAGAATTTGATGAGATGCCTTAACATTTTTATATCGTCTTTTTTTTTAAAATACAACATTCTTTAAAAATAGGTGCTGTTGAATGAAATTAATGTTATTAATAATGATATTTTTTCCAATATCTGGGTATGCAAAAATATATAAGTGTAAGGTTGAGGGTAAAAAGATATATCAAGATAAAAAATGTTCAAATATAGGTGCTTCGGGTGAAGAATTTAAAAAACATTATGATATTAGTCTTGAGCAACAGCAGGCAGCTAAAGAAAATTTAATGACTGAATTAGCTGAAAGAGAAAAAGAGAAGCGTTTAAAAAAAGCAATACACGATAAAGAACGAAGATTGAGAGCGCAGGAAACTACTGCTGGACAAGCAGTACGTCATGCTAGAGCGGCGGAAAAACGTAATGTTATTGAAAAAAATAAACCGGTACCAGTAATTAATATTTTTCATTAACATTTATATAATAATCACGAATTAATATTCAGTGGTATTTTAACAAGATAAGAGTGGTTTTTATCTAACATAATTCTCGCATTAGGTTATATTACTTAGTGCAGATATTTTTAAGTTTATTTATTTTAATTTTGGAGTTTAAAAAAATGGCAGTAGAACGTACTTTTTCTATCGTAAAACCTGATGCAGTTGCGGCTAATAACATTGGTGAAATTTATAGTCGTTTTGAAAAAAATGGTTTACGCATTGTTGCAGCAAAAATGATGCAACTCACTAAAGAAAAAGCAGAAGGCTTTTATGCTGAGCATAGTGAGCGTCCTTTTTTCAATGATTTAGTGTCTTTCATGACATCAGGCCCTGTAATGGTGCAAGTGTTAGAAGGCGAAGGCGCAATTTTAAAAAATCGTGATTTAATGGGAGCAACTAACCCTGCTGATGCTGATGCAGGCACTATTCGTGCTGATTTCGCAACCAGTATTGATGAAAATGCAGCACATGGTTCTGATTCTGCTGAATCAGCGGCACGTGAAATTGCTTATTTCTTCTCAGATGCTGAACTTTGTGACCGCATCCGTTAATAAGGAAAAAATCAATCTGCTCAATTTTGACAGAAAAGGCATGCAAGCCTTTTTTGTCGAGATTGGCGAAAAGCCTTTTCGAGCCACTCAATTGATAAAATGGATTCATCAACTGGGCGAGACAGATTTTGATTTAATGACTAATTTAAGTAAGTCTTTGCGGGCTTATTTAAACGAAAACTGCTGTATTGTGGCACCTGAAATTATTTTCGAACAAATTGCCAGTGATGGTACCCGTAAATGGGTGGTGGAAATGGGTGGCGGCAATAAAGTTGAAGCAGTTTATATTCCTGAAGATAATCGAGCGACTTTATGTGTTTCCTCGCAAGTAGGCTGTGCATTAGCGTGTACCTTTTGTTCGACGGCACAACAAGGCTTTAATCGTAATTTAAGTACCGCAGAAATTATTGGTCAGCTGATGGCGGCTAATGAACGTATGGGTGATCAGGGACGCGTTACTAATGTAGTGATGATGGGCATGGGCGAGCCACTGTTAAATTTTGATAGTGTCGTAGCAGCAATGAATTTGATGACCGAAGATTTTGCATTTGGTTTATCAAAACGTCGTGTGACTATCAGCACCTCAGGCGTTGTGCCAGCGATGTATCGATTAACAGAACAATGTGATGTCAGTATGGCGGTATCATTGCATGCACCGACTGATGCGGTGC
>CAJVYO010000124.1 GCA_913009515.1 uncultured Methylococcaceae bacterium | reverse complement strand
TTCTACCCCTTCAGGTTCGCTAATGATGTGTAAACTAGTTGAGAAGGGTTTTAAGTGAAATGAATATACATTTGACTGACCTGCTACAATTGATATATCTTCTAATACTGGATTATAGCCTTGTTTAATAATATACATTTTTGATATATTCTTAAAATTAGCATCTGCAGTGTCTTCTGTGTATTGTTGTGAAAATGGTGTGATAACTTTAGGAACGATAGAATCTTTAAATGTTTGGTCTATCTCTCTTAAATGCTCAGCAATTAAATTTTTATCAACACTATAATGAGATTTTACACCCTCTTTATCTAAAAATGGGATATGTTTTTTATTATTATTTAAAAAATATATTTTTGATCCTGGCGGATTGGTTTCTATTGAAATGTGAGTGTTAAGTTCTTTTAATTTTATTATTTTTTTATCGTCGTTATCTTTATTTTTTTTAATATTATTTAGGGACGTAACTTTAGATTTATAACCTTGTTTAGTGATAAGTAGTGCTATTTTTGCTATATCCTCACCATCTCTAAAAAAATCTGCATTATTTTTTACTTTGAATATAATGTCAGATGTAACTTTTCCTTTTTGGTCTCCCTTATGATTTAAAATAACGACACTTGCATTAGATGGTTTTGTTTTTAACATGACTGTTGTTGATGAACCGCAAGCAATTAATGTCATAAAACTAAAAAGTATAAGTATTTTATGTGTAAGTTTCATTGTATTGAATTATTTATTTTTTATTAAGTTAACCCATATAATTGGATTATGATTATAAATTTGAAATTCTTGAATTATTTCTTTTGTTTGATGGTTATCCTTTTTTAGTGTTAAATGAAAATTAATGCTAGAAGTATTCATAGCATCATATTCTTGAGATAATCTAATTAATTGGTTCCAGCTTAAGTTTAGAGATAATGGTGTTCTACCTAAAAAACCCAATGTTTTATCGTAGACTTCAGCTCCACTAGGAATAGAGTTTACTTTTAATATAGGATTGATTTTTTCTAATTGGAATGAAAATCTATTCTCTTTGTGTGGCTCGATGGTTATTTCTTGATTGAATGGTTTGTAGCCATTATGATTAAGTTGTAATAATACTTTATTTAAATTATTTGATATTTTAAGGCGTTTATTAGCAAAGTAATATTTTCTTGATATTTTAGAGTTATCTATAAATTGTAATTGTAGACCTTCTTTATTGAATATTTTAATTTTTGCACTAGGAGGTATAGATTCAATATGTAGATAAGTAGGTGCTGAATGGAGTGTCACCATCACAGTTTGGTCGTGTTTTATTTTTAATAAATCAATTTTTTTTTCAACATAACCTGGTTTAGAAAAGGTCAAATTTAAATTTGGAAATTCTGATTTTTTTGATGAGACTAATTTTTCTAGGTTAGTGAATCCTAATTTTCCACGCTTAACATCAGTTACTTCCACATGATCAGGTACTGATTTTATAGTGATTTTATATTCTTTTGTACAGGAAATTAAAAAAGTACATAAGATAATAAGGAATGAACTATATAAATAATTTTTTTTCATAATCTGTTTAAATTAGTGAATGATGAATATTCAAACCACCATATCATAAACCGTCGCAATCACTAAAAAGATAATAATAAACGAGGCGATTTTATAAAAAGCCTGTAGTTTATCTTTAATCATGACAGCGTATTTAGAACTCAGGCGACTATCAATTCTATTTTTTAGGCTAAAACTCGCATTGACAGCTTGTGTTTTACCATTTTGAGACGCAACAACTTGATAATAAATAGTATCGCCGACAACAGGTTTACGATTAATAGTTTTAGTGGCTCTAAACTCTGAGGCATGAAGGAATATATCTTGTTTTTCAGCGTCGTGACCAATATAGCCGAAGCCTTTATCTTTATTCCATTGTTTTAATTTACCTTGATGAACGGTATGTGCTGTGTTTTTTTTGCTCATGATATGCCTTAATGTTGAGTGTTGGAGGTGTTGTTAATGCCTTGTGCTGAAAAAATACGTTCAATATCAATGTTATCAAATTGATATTGGCGACTGCAAAATTCACAGTCAGCGATAATTTCACCTTGTTCTTTGATTATTTGCTCGACTTCACTTTTTCCGAGTGCCAGCAGTGTGGTTTCTATTTTTTCTTGTGAGCAGCGACATTTAAATGCAACGGATTCTGCTTCAAATAAACGCAAGGCTTCTTCATGAAATAAGCGTTGTAATACTTGTTCGCAAGGTAAATAAAGTAACTCTTTATCAGTAATAGTATCTGCAAGGGCTTCGATTCGCGTCCAGTTTTCGTCAGCGTGAGGTTTATCGTTTGACGGAAGCTCTTGAATGAATAAGCCAGCGGCATGATGTTCATCTGCGAAAAGCCAGAGCCGTGTTTTAAGTTGTTCAGATTGGGTGAAATAATTTTCAATTGAATCCGCAAACTGCGTGCCTGCTACGCTAACAATACCTTGATACGGTTCGCCTTTGTTGGCATTGATAGTTAAAACAATACGCCCATTTCCCAATAATTCTGCAAAATTTTCACCTGTTACCTCTTCGCTGCTACGAGCCCAGCCCCGAATATCTCGGTTATGCGTACATTGAACGGTGAGTGAATTTAAATCGCCATCACCTTGTGCTTGTAAAATTAAATTGCCGTCAAATTTTATGGTGGCTGATAATAAAGTGGCTGCGGCAAGGGCTTCGCCCAGTTGTTGCATCACATTGTTAGGGTAATTATGATGCTGTTTAGCGGTTTGCCAACTCTCGGTTAAATTAACCCATTCACCACGAATGGCTAAATCTTCGAATAAAAAACGGCGTAAGGTATCGTTATCTTGCATGATGGGGTCTGTTTAAAAAACATAATTAATTTACCATTATATATTTGCTACAGGGAGATTCCATTGATTTTTTTAATCGCGATACACGTATAATAGTCATTAAACGATTTAATGTATTTTTAAAGGCTATGACAAAAAAGGCAATTATTTTATTATCAGGGGGCTTAGATTCGGTGACGGTTCTGGCAATGGCGAAACAACAAGCGTATGAAGTGTATGCCTTAAGTTTTGATTATGGTCAAAAACATAATGCGGAACTTAACGCCGCCCGACAGATTGCCAATGATTACCAAGTGTTAGAGCATAAAGTGATTAATTTAGGCTTGGGTGAAATCGGCGGTTCTGCTTTAACCGATGATGATTTAACCGTGCCAACGACTGCACAAGCAGGTATTCCTGTGACCTATGTACCCGCCCGTAATACGGTGTTTTTATCGTTTGCTTTGGGCTGGGCAGAAGTATTAGACGCTGATGCTATTTTTATTGGCGTGAATGCCGTGGATTATTCGGGCTATCCTGATTGTCGCCCGCAGTTTATTGAAGCATTTCAAGCGTTAGCGAATGTAGCAACGAAAGCCGGTGTGGAAGGTGGCACTATTAGTATTAAGGCGCCTTTAATTGACTTAAGCAAAGGTGACATTATTCAACAGGGTTTATCATTAGGTGTGGATTATCAACAGACGGTTTCCTGTTATGCGGCAAATAGAGAAGGTGAAGCGTGTGGGCAATGTGATGCCTGTCGTTTACGAAAAATAGGGTTTGAACAAGCTGGGGTGAATGACCCTACCCGTTATCAATAACAAAATTAGGAAAATGAAAATGCAAGAACAGTATGATGTATTAATTATTGGTGGCGGTATGGTGGGAGCTGCTGTTGCGTGTGCCTTGGGTGATAGTGATTTAAGTGTTGCCGTTGTTGAACAAACTTTGCCAGAACCCTTTGCAGCAACACAAGCCCATGATATGCGTGTCTCTGCCTTAAGTATTGCCTCAAAAAATATTTTAGAATCAGTAGGGGCTTGGGAATCCGTATTAGCAATGCGTAGCTGTCCTTTTAAGCGTATGCGGGTTTGGGAAACTGTGGGTGATACAGAATTTAATAGTGATGCGATTGAATACGATGAATTAGGGTTTATTGTTGAAAATCGGGTGACGCAATTAGCATTATTAAAGCAAGCCGAGAGTTTTGCTAATATCAATTTATTATGCCCGCAGCGAATTGAAAAAATTAATTATCAACAAGGTAAAGGCTCAGTTGAATTAGAGGGTGGACAGGTTTTAACCGCAAAAGTATTGGTTGGCGCGGATGGCGGGCAATCTAAAGTACGTCAACTCGCCAATATTGGTGTCACCAGTTGGGATTATGCTCAACATGCGATGGTGCTGTATATTGAAACCGATTATGAACAGCAAGATATTACATGGCAACGTTTCGTATTATCGGGTCCGCAAGCCTTTTTGCCGTTAACAGGCAATTATGGTTCCTTGGTTTGGTATAACAGTGCAACTGAGGTTAAACGTTTGAAGGCTTTGCCGACTGATGAACTCTTAGTCGAATTAATGGCAACGTTTCCCGATTGTTTGGGCAAGGTTAATAAGATTTTAGGTGTGGCAAGTTTCCCTTTAAAACGTCAACACGCTCAAGAGTATGTGAAAAAAGGCGTAGCGTTAGTGGGTGATGCGGCTCACACCATTAATCCACTAGCAGGACAAGGGGTTAATATTGGCTTGCTAGATGCTGCGATGTTGGCTGAAGTATTAATTGAAGCTCAGGAGCGAGGTAAAGATATTGCGGATATTAATGTGCTTAAGCGTTATGAGCGTTTACGTCGTTTTGAAAATTTAAAAATGATGACGGTGATGGATGTTTTTTATCATGCCTTTAGCCATGAAAGTACGCCATTAAAAATGCTACGTAATTTAGGTTTAGGCTTAGCTGAAAAAGTCGCTCCACTCAAATATAAAGTAATGCGAGGAGCAATGGGCTTAGAAGGGCGTTTACCTAAATTAGCCAAAGGTGAAAAGCTGGTTTAATGATGAATAATTCCATTGCTTTTCGTACCTTATTATTTAAAGAAATACGCCGTTTTATGCGTATTTGGCCGCAAACTTTATTGCCGCCCGCGATTACCACTTCGTTGTATTTTCTAATTTTCGGGCAATTAATGGGCGAACGCATTGGTAGGGTGAATGGTGTGAGTTATATGGATTATATTGTGCCAGGGGTGATTTTAATGTCAGTGATTAGTCATTCCTATGCCAATGTGGTGTCATCATTTTATTCCACTAAATTTCAGCGGCATATTGAAGAATTATTGGTTGCTCCCATTGCTAACTGGACAATTTTAGCGGGTTATATTGGCGGTGGTGTTACGCGAGGTTTATTAGTAGGCTGTGTGGTATCGGGTATCTCCTTATTATTTACCCAAATTACGGTGATACATTGGGATATTACTATCGCTGTTTTTGTTTTGACCTCAATATTATTTTCTTTAGCGGGTTTTATTAATGCGGTATTCGCAGATAGTTTCGATGATATCTCTATTATTCCGAATTTTATTTTAACGCCATTAAGTTATTTAGGCGGGGTGTTTT
>CAJVYO010000123.1 GCA_913009515.1 uncultured Methylococcaceae bacterium | reverse complement strand
ATAAAGTCATCAAAAAAAGGAGCCACTAAACGAATCGTATCCACAATATTTTGATAATCATTAGGATAATCCATAGAAAGCCGAGCAATATAAGCCGCTAAATTACCTGCATCAGATTTTAAACGAATATTTTGATTACTAAATTGTAACTGCTTTACATTAGCTTCAGGGCTAGTGTCATGAAAATGATAAATCCGCCAACTTTTAATGGCAGGTAATACATAGCGACTTATAGAAGTAGGTAAGTTAATTAACTTTGCCTCCTCATGTGCAGTTCCTAAAGGCTCTGTAAAATTTTCTATATTACCCCGAAAATAAGTTTCTTCTTTATGAAATATCAATCGATTATCTTGTGTAGCCAACAATGCAATACGATAACCATTATTAGCAAAATAAAATTCTAGCTTCATCTCCTGAGTACGCTTACGCCCACCACATAAAAATGTATTTGCCCCTGAATTTTCTGCAATATAAAGCTGTAAATTTCCCTCCGCTAAAGCCGCTAGCATTTTAAATAAACTAATTAAATTACTTTTACCTGCTCCATTTGCTCCAATAAAAACATTCAAATTACTAAATTTGAAATTATCCAATTCTTTTATGGACTTATAACCTTTAATTTTTATTCTATCGAGCTTCATTATTAAACCACTTAAAATCATTAACAAGAAACTTAAGATTATCTTCTATCTTTTTACTATTCATTTTTTGTCAAAAAATCACCTAACGCATTATCGACCAATTTATCAAATTGACGCATTGCCAGTGATTCATCATATTGTTGCCAGCGATGCACAATATCCCAGCGTAAAACGTACATAATCACCGCTTCAATATCAAAATAATGTGATTGAGCTAAGGTGGTGTAATACTGCCAACTTATATTTAATAATAATTTTTCTAATGCCAATGCTTGATGACTTGCTAATAATTGAGCGGCTTGTTTTACCCATGTAAAACGAACACTTAACCCAAAATCATCTGTTTGCCAATTCTGCATAATAAACCGTGAAAGTTCACACTGGGGTAAATCAGCGGTTTCACTCCCTGATTGTTTCTGACGTAACGCCACCATAATTAAACGTAATTCTAACCGCCATTGCACCGCTTTATTGAGTAACGCATTATCTATTGTTAAGTCTTTATTCGCTATAATATCCGCTTGATTAGTCATTTTTGACCAGTGTAAACGAGCCTCAATAGCGGCTAAAATTTTAGCATCTTGTAGCGTTAAGACACTGAGACGTTTTTCTAATTGAATCCGTGATACGGGCTTATAGTTAATTTGCCATAAAGATAAGGGATGCGGTGGCAAACTACTGATGAGGGAAGCATAAGCCACCTTGCCTGAACTCATTTTACAATCCCTTGTAATAGCGTTCTAAAACGAGGCTGTAAATGTTCTAGTAATAAAGCGGAAATGGTTTCCTCAGTAAAATCCACCACCATCCCTTCATCGGCTAAACGCACCGATAAGCCGCCGCTCATATCATTATCAATTTGAATATTCACCCCATCACGCAACATCTCTGCCGCTATCGCTGCTGTAAAATGCGTTAACGTTCCCGCTTTAAGTGCTTCAGGATTATTTTTTAAATCATCAACGCCCACAGGACTATTGGGTAAAAATAGCGTTAAGGCTTGTTTGGATTCCAGCTCTAATTGCTCACCAATTTTACCTGCCAGTTGCAAGATAAGACGCTCTAAAAAAGCCTCTTGTGCCATTTTTTCGCCAACCACACGTTGTACTTGCTCACCAAATGAACTTAACAAACTATCACGCAGTTTTAATAAGGCATCACGCGTCGCAAGTTTTAAGGCATCTTCGCTGGCACTGCGACGGGCATTAATCTCTTTTTCAGTGTCACTTAATAATTGAGCGGCGGCTTGTTTCGCTTCAGTAACCAACCATGCCGCCTGTTTTTCCGCATCACTGATAATTTTTTCTGCCTGTTGTTGACCTGCACCCACCCCTTGTTCGCGTAAACGCTCAATGAGTTCTTCAACACCTGAGGAATTTTTTTCACTTTGCTGTTGATTCATTGCCTTATCCTTGTGGAATACTGCTACTAATCACTAATGCAAAAATAAAGGCGAATACTGCAAAGCCTTCTACAATCGCCGCAGGTGCAACGGATAAACCAAAAATTTCAGGCTTTGCCTTCGAGGCATGAATCGCTGATGCACAACATTGTCCTTGGTAAATCGCACTGAACATTAAGGCTAAGCCTGCCAATACACCCACGGCAAATAAGCCTGCCGCAGAGTCAGCTGTTACGCCACGATTTAAGGTAAACATCACCACAATACCGTAAATAACTTGTGATGAGGGCATCGCTGAAACACCGACATACCGCCCATAACCACTGTCAGTATCAAGCATCGCTCCAATTGCCGCTTGTCCCGCCGTTGCACAACCAACAATGCTACCAATCGCCCCTAATGCCATCGGTGCAAACACCCCTATCCAACCTAATACCATAATAAAATCAATCATTAATATCTCTCTTTTTTAGAAAACACTTTAAATGGATAGCCTTCATCGGAGACGCTCCAATTATAAAACTCAATAAAATTTAGACGTAAACCATGTACCACGCCACTCATAATACCCAGCATAATATTTAAGCTATGACCAACAATTAAAATTAACAGACTTAATAATAAACCAATACCTTCCATTGATTCATACACTTGTACTGCTAATTGATTAAAGGTAACGGCGAGTGATGCACTGGCTAAACCCAATGCAAATAAACGCATATAACTTAATACATCGCCAAATATTTTAGTGACACTCGATAAACTTTTAAGCCCTTCGAGTAAGCGTAATAATAAATCGAGGGGTTTTTTAATCACACGCTCAGAACTAAAACATAATAATGCAACCGCGGCTAAGCCTAATAAACTATACGCTATCATTTCTAATAGGGTTTGCTGTTCACTGCCCATTGATAACCATAAGACAAAACCACCCATCACCACTAATGCCCAGCCTACCGCAGAAAAACGCAAACTACTTTGTTTTAATTGATAGGCTTTAACCATATTTGCCAACGCGATATGAGCAACACCGACAAAAATAGAAATTTTCATCATCACATCAAAATCATTCATATCAAATACACGTAAGGCATCGACCCAACTATTTTCAACTGGCGACACACCAAAATAACTACCCGCTAAAATACCCCAAAGCAATGAAGCCGAGAGCATTACCAGCAACAACATACGAAACCGTACGCCTTTTACCGATTGCCCCATTTTACGCCATTTCACCGCCAAAATACTGCTAAACACCGCCGCATAGCCTGCATCAGAAAGAATCATCGCAAAAAATAACGCAAATGAAAAGAACACCACAATCGAAGGATCCCAACCATAATAATTCGGCATCTGATAAAACTTAACAACTTCTTCCCCGCCTGCAAAGGTATCGGTATTTTCTAATAAAGTCGGCGGTTGTTCAATGCCATCAGGCTGTTCAAATAAGCCTGCCAATTTATAACGGTAAATAAACGCGTTTATTTTTTCAATATCCGCTGTCGCTACCCAAGCTTGCAACACAAATAAATCACTATCATCTTGCGTGTAAGACTCCGCACTGTCTAATTCAGCTTGCTGACTAAATACCGTTAAATTAGCGATAATCAAGCTTATCCAACGTGTCAATGAAGCACGTTTAGCGGTCGCATCTTCTATCGCTAATTCTAAATGCTCTAAGTTCTGCTGTAAGTCAGATAAACGAATATCCCCCAAATGACTTCGCGGCACCGGCATACTTTTTAAATCAGGTTCTTCTTTAGAGATAACAACAATATAGGCCTCGGTATTACTATGATTAACCCGCTGCCAAATTAAATCCGACTGCTTCACGGCTTTCATTAAGCGTTTCGGCACAATATAAAACCATAAATGATAACCGTCTAAATCATTAGGAAATAAAAAATCGCCCCATAATTCAACTTCTTTAATACGTTGCTGTAAAAAATCTCGACGTTCATAAAAATCAATGAGTTCATCTTTAAGTTCTAAAACTTCCTCAATAATTGCTTGAAAATCAAATTTTTCTGCTTGTCTAACTTGATGCCGTGGTATTTCGCATTGTTGTAAATAATTTAACGCGTTTAACGCATCCACACTATTTTCAACCACGATTTGTTCAGTCGTTTTCAGCGTTTGTAAGGGAATTAGATGGCCGACACCTAATTGTTGAAAACTGTCTAACACAGCGTCTTTATCACTAATTAAACCGCATAAAGTTAATTTTTTTAACGCAACAATCGTCATTAGCTTACCCTACCTACTTTTAAGCGTTTTTGTTTGGTACTTTTTGCACGCACGACACCTGCGGTTTCCATATCAGACAGATAAATTCGAATTTTACGTATATCTTGCTGGGCTTTAGGGATTAACACCTTATCGAATAAATTAACCCGTTGCGTGACCTTTTTAACAGCGGTATTTAATGCCTCGATACGCTGCTCATCAATATGATGCTGAATTTTCAGGCTAATCATTTTGCGTAACTGCACCACTAGTTCATCAACCCAATGTGGCTTCATAAAAAATGAATAAGCTTGCACCTCTAATTCTAAGTTTTGTAAGGTCGGTAAATGCACACCCACCACATTTTCTTCCGCTATTTCCAAGTGCTTTATCTTCACCATATTTTGCACATCAATACTTTTATCAGCCAGCATGGGTAACATTGCCGCGGTTTGTTGCGTGCATTGCTCAATATCATAGCCTGTTTGTTGCAATGCTTTTTGCGCCTTCTTTCGTTCAGCCGCTAGTTGTTGCCGCTTCAAATCCAAAGAAGGTAAGTACTGTTTATAGCGTTTGAGCTGTGCCGTTTCCTTGCTTAGAGACGCTTTACTATATGCTAACCTAGCCATCGTCTGACTCAATACTTGGATAATATTTATCCACTAAGGCTTGTTTCATTAATAATTCATTCGCACTGAAACATTCCGCTAAAGTTTGCCAACATAAATCGAGTGCCGCTTCGAGTTCAATCGAGACATCTAAACGCATAAAGCGTTCCCGAAATAAGCCCCCAAATTTTAACAGTTGTTCATCAAATTTCGATAAATCAAACGCCATCGCTTGTTTTTGTTCTGCTTCCGTTGCCCCTGAATAAAAACGAATCATGGTATTCATAATTTGCGAATGATCTTCACGCGTGACGGTGCCAATCACATGTTGTTTTAATCGTGATAATGAACCAAAAGGATCTAGCATATTATCATGCAGATAAAACTGCCCTTCGGTAATATAACCGGTATTATCAGGCACGGGGTGAGTGACATCGCCGCCCGGCATAGTGGTGACTGCCAATAAAGTCACTGAACCGGCGCCATCATAATCACAGGCTTTTTCATATCTCCGCGCCAACTGAGAATATAAATCCCCCATATAGCCTCGATTTGCAGGGACACGCTCCATCGAAATACCCACTTCTTTCATTGCATCAGCATAAGCCGTCATATCGGTGGTTAACACTAATACCCGCTTGCCTTCTTCAACCGCAAAACGCTCTGCCACTGCCAATGCCATATCTAACACTAA
>CAJVYO010000122.1 GCA_913009515.1 uncultured Methylococcaceae bacterium | reverse complement strand
AGTTGATTAGATAACTAAAGAACGTGTGGCGATATAGCTCAGTCCGGTTAGAGCACAGGATTCATAACCCTGGGGTCGAAGGTTCAATTCCCTCTATCGCCACCAACTTAACTCCTTGTTAGTTAAGTTAATTCAACTAAATGCCATCGGTTGAACGCTTTATACTTTTGTTGCAGTACGCACGAAAGTACGCATTTTAATTTTTAAGATATGCGTACTCTTTGCAAAACACTGTTAAAGAAGGGCAAAGTAATGTCATATATTCGCAAGTTATCAAACGGTAAATACCGCGCTGAAATACGCAAAAATCAAACGACAATCAAAAACAAAACATTCATTAAAAAATCTGATGCTGAACTTTGGGCTAACGACTTTGAATGCAAGATAACAAAAATACTAAGCATTAAATCTAAGAAATTAAAAAAGCTATCACCTGATGAAGTTGAAGAATTAGGAGGTATTGATTTATTTGATAAATTGGGTGTTGATGTTGATTTTGTTATATTCAAAGATGTGCTAAATAGCTATATTAAAGATTGGAAAGGCAAGGATCAGAGCATGACAGCACGCGCTTTGTTTTGGTTGACTATCTTTAGTGATAAGCCTATCAAAAGTATTAAACCATCCCACATAGAAAAAATACTAGATCAATATGCTATTGGTTCGGTTCAAGGCATGGGGTCAAATACGGCCAAAGGTAATAATACCTTGTTGCGTATGAAGTCGGTACTATCCAGTATTTTTATATACGCCATCGATAAAAAATACCTAGATAAAAATCCCACATTAAAAGTAAAAATCAAAGCAGAGAAAAACCAAATTGAACGATTTTTAAGTGATGCTGAAAGAGTGCGCTTATTAAACGTGTGCAAGGAATCTACTTGGGACAAAATGCATCTGTTAATTTTATTGGCTGTTACCACTGGTATGAGGAAATCAGAATTATCATACCTACGATGGAGTGACATCAATTTTGACAAAGGGCTAGCAACTTTGCACGATACCAAAAATGGCAGTCCACGACTAAATCCTATACCCAATTTTGTATTAGAAGAAATGAAGCCATTTAGACAGGTAGGTAATGGGCTGATTTTCTTTAGTCCTAGTGACAGAGAAAAGCCTTTTGATTTTCGTAAGCAGTGGGAAAAGATGAGGCGTGATGCAGATATTATTGATTTTAGGTTTCACGACTTGCGACATAGTGCAGCATCTTATCTGGTAATGGGTGGCGCGACACTGTACGAAACTGGACAGATACTAGGGCATAAATCACAGGAAACCACCCAACGATATGCGCACCTATCAACAAACCATAAGGCGGCATTATCTGAGCGCGTCATGAATAAAGTATTTAATGGGTGATGTATGGATTTAACAAGTATAAACAATGAAGATTATATTGGCCTTAATGATGCAGAAAATTATCTTTCAGGAACGCCCGACATTGTTACTTTGATAAGTGACTTTTATTTGAAATATTGTGGGCTAGCGGGGGTAGTTAATTTATTGGTCGATGAACCTATTGAGCGGCAACTATCCCCAGAAGGTTATTTGTTAGAGCGAGAATTAGAACCAAATCAAATAGAAGCGTATTTCTTTAAAGAAAAAAAATCAGCTAAGTACCTAATGGAAAAGGTTTATGTTGAAGGCGTTATTCAGCTCGAAAAGGCGGTATTAATTAGAAACCACCTTAGCGGGCTTGATAGTAGAATCAGCAAAACAAATGAATTTACAGGATCTATTTGTGGTGTAAATGGATTTACAATTATCAATAGCGGCGCGTGGGGCGTTTGCATCCCTGAAATGTCGGCGAATTTACGCACAGGCTGCTTTTATGCTGAAAATAGCGTGATTTCCATAATTGAGCAAAAGCTTAATATTATTAAGACTTCATCAAATGATCTAAGCCTAAGTGATGGAGACAAATACAATGATAATATTTTAGTCAAACTTTCAGGCCTTGATACTTTAGCGAAAAAATACGGCATACCTAAGAAGCTAGAAGAAGAAAAAAATAATATTAATAGTGAAGTAACGCTAACAGCAGCAAGCAAATCACTAACAAGAAAGCTTTTAACGATAAAGGAGCCTAATAAACAAAATGAAAGGTATAAGGCTATAAAGAAGTGTATTGATATTTTTGAAAGTAAAAATGGTTTTACGCCATCCTTTGATGAGCTGTACCCCCATTTAGTTAGCACAAAACACAGTAATGATGAGATTTTCACATGGGAATCGAGCTGTAAGCAGAACGCTAAAGACCGCTATAAGCGATACTATCCCGCAAGCAGTGGCAATGAATAGCACAGTATTAGCCAGTATTAAACCTCATTAATCAGCATTAGAAGTATTAGCCCGTATTAGAAGTAAAAAATAGCACACCCTATAAAATCGGTACCTAACTCAACGCAGCTTAAAAGGTACAGAAAATGACAGATACAATCCCCGAAACAAACTTTGATAACATTTGCACGGCTAAAAGCTTTGCATTTGAAAATCAAAAAATCCTCACTGAAATTCAAGTCAACTGGTTATTAAAAACCCGTCATAAAAATGGACTAGCTGAATCAGGCGCAGTTCTAAAAATATCTAATAAATTATATATCCATAAAACCAAGTTCGTGGAGTGGTTTATGACCCAAAAGGCGGCTTAAAGTTGGGGCTCAGCATCTAATACCCTGAGTAAAGCCAGTAACTATAAGGCTTTTAATTGAGAGTACGCACAATAGTACGCATATAAGCGCAATACCGATGGCAAATCTGAATAAAACGCTTAGTTGAATAATGGATATATTTTTATGAACAAACAAAATAAGGCTAGGCTGAAACCTAGTAATAATTTTAACATTAATAAGCTGATGAATAGTGTTAGCGATTATTCGAGAATTATTTGCAGTCTAAAAAAATCATTCAGAAAATGTACCGCTTTTGCGCCGCTTTTATGTATTGCTTTTGCGCCACTGCTTTTGAGCCGTTTTTTAAGAGACATTGTATTAATAATGCATTCCGCAGCATTTCAATGTGCCATTTCTCAGCTGGTATTAAGTAATATCTAAAGTCAGCTAATAATGAATAAGCAGCCTACCTGTAAAAGGACAACAAACAAGCCAAACATTACCCATGAAGGAGTTGAGTATTCAATCAATAATTCAGGTAATAGAAACCTAACTTTGTTCACTAGCCAGCTTCACAAACTGATTAGCCAACTAACCGCAACTAATCAAAAATGGGGGCGAGTATTAATGATTCGCTTTGACTTGCACCTACCCTATGAAACACCTGATAACAAAATAATGACAACATTTAGAAATAAATTATTTAAAAAACTAAAGCGACGTTATTCATTGGATGAAATTGGATTTGCTTGGGCAAGAGAGCAGCATAATGACTCTAAGGGTCTGCATTATCATTGGGTAATATTGCTTAATGCAAATGTAGTACGTCACCCAGCCAATATAGTCCCCCTGATTCATCAAACTTTTTTTCATCCTGTTGGTGGCTTTACTGCCCACTTTGAGCCGCAGCATTACAAGCTGATTGATTCTATTGATTCGCTGCATGATGCCGTATTTTGGGCATCCTACCTGGCAAAGACAAGAGGCAAGGGTTACCGCGCAAAAATGACTCATGATTTTGCTACGTCACGTATAAAACTAAATTAATCACACCACGGAAACTTAAAATTATGAATACAGAAATTAAATTAACAGATACCAATGCAGCAATGGCAGCGGTACGCCATGAAATCGCGTTAGAGCAGAAATACAAACAGATTGGGCTAGCGTTTAACATTAACGCACTTATGCTTGGGGGTGGAAATTATCAACAATTTACTAACAAATATTCTAAGTTTAGTGAAAAGGGATTAACAACACCTTCCAGTTTTTCGGAAATGAATAATATTATCTTTGATTTTGTTGATGCTAATGGATTTGACGGTGATAAATCAACGAACGCGGGGATCTGGATAGTTAGTCGAATTTGGAAGAAAAAGCATGAAGCAGAAATTATTTTTGATGCCGTAATTAGAAATAAATATCAAGAAATCTATCAAGCAAAAAAAGAACAAACAGAGTTGCATAAGGCTGTTTGTAAGTTAGCCAAAGGAAAGAGTGATGATAGCTTTGAGGCAGGGCTATCGGCTAATTTTAAGGAGTTGATGAAAGTAACAGGAGTTAATCAACTTAGGCAGTTAGTCACAGATACGGAGCAATCATTGCAACTAGAGAGTATTGAAACTTTGTCAGGAGCTAAAAATGAAGCTGCATAAATATTGTTCAATGATTCCACCCATGCAACAAGATGAATTTTCTAAACTTAAAGACTCAATAAGTCGGGATGGCTTATTAGTGCCAATCATAATGCTAGGTGATGAAATTTTAGACGGTAGGCATAGATACCAAGCTTGCAAGGAATTGGGTATAAAACCGATTACAGAACAATACAGCGGCAACAATCCATTTGGTTATGCCATTAGCTTAAATGCAACAAGACGGCATCTTAGCCAATCACAACGCGCCATGTTAGCTACTTCAATTGCTACACTAAAAAAGGGGGAGATAGGCAACGGTCGAAAAGTAGAAGGACAAATTTACCCACCTACCATTGAGGAAGCATCACAAACTTTATCAGTATCAGCAAGCGCAATTAAAACGGCTAAAAATATAAAAGAAAATGCACCAGAATCAATTATTAAATCAGTTGAGTCCGGCATAATAACTTTAAATGCAGCATCAAAGATAATTAAAAATATAGAGCCGGAATTACTAGAAAAGGCGACACCTTTAGAGCTGAATGCAATGTCAAAGCAACTATCCGAAAGCATCAATACCAAAATATCAAAGATTGCTTCCTTAGCTAAGCAACTTAGGATTGAATACGATGCTCTTATGCGATACGAACATACAGAGCAAGTTGTAACGGCCTTCCATGATGTGCATTTTGAGTTAAGTTTAATTGCGCAAATGAAGGTAAATTAAACTCGTAACCACAATTATCAATAATGGCGTGCCGCTGCTGAAAAATTCGGGGGTAATACTTTGAACAAGTAAATGCAGAATAAAGCATTTAGTGGTTGTTGAATTTAATAAAGATGCTTTAGGTTGGGTTGTTGCAGATCAAGAGGGCAATGTAGTAGTTAATTTGTATATATCAGTAGTTTAGGTACTCCGGGGACTATACCCCTTTTCCGCACATTAGATTACGACGGGCAGCCCTCGCACAAACTCGCATGAAAATAACCCGCGTAACCATAAGGGTTATGATGATACCAAAGACATCTATAATACTAGCCTAGAAGGTTGTAAATTCAATCTATAGAGAGTTCCTAAAAAGCTGTAGTTATATACTAGCATCGGTAGTATCTAATATTTATTGGAAAAAGTGCAATCCTTTAATCAATACATAACCGCTTAATGCGTTTTTTTGTGGCTGTAATAAAGTAGGGCGCAGGGTTATAGTACGCATAAAAGTACGCACCGTTAAAAATACATTCAATAACTTAGCATTACTTTAAACAACGTTCTACTTATGCTAGACTACGCCTAACGTACTGTTTTAAATGGGTGTTAGGTAGTGTAATTGGCTTTCATAACCCTGGGGTCCCAAGTTCAATTCTCGGTATCGCCACCATTTATTTTAAAGACTTAACGTTGCTTTAA
>CAJVYO010000121.1 GCA_913009515.1 uncultured Methylococcaceae bacterium | reverse complement strand
GAAATTTTAATTGGCGGTGATTTTCAAGGTAATAATTCTAATATTCAAAATTCACAGGCAACGTATATCGCTAAAAATACTAGCATTAAAGCTGATGCTATTGAGCAAGGTAATGGTGGAAAAATTATTATTTGGTCAGATGGCAGCACTAAAGTATATGGTTCATTGAGTGCTAAAGCCGGTGAACAATCAGGTAATGGCGGCTTAATTGAAACTTCGGGGCATTATTTAGATGTGACAGGTATTGATATTGATGCCTCTGCTAAAAAGGGCGTTAGCGGCGAGTGGTTGTTAGATCCCATAAATATTGAAATTGTGGGCAGTGAGTCCGTGGGCGGTCGTTTTGGCGATGATAATATTTGGCAAGCTATTTTAACGGAGGGTGAAAGTGTTTCAAGCATATTAAATACCGATATTGAAAGTCGTTTAGATGCCGGTACAAATGTCACGATTGCCACAACATCTACCGATGATTTTGCAGGTAATATTACTGTTAAAGCGAATATTACTAAAAATACAGGCGATGAGGCGACGTTATTATTAAAAGCTGATAATTCGATTATTATGGATAATAGCGTGAATATTGAGTCTAACTTTAATAAGCTAAATGTTATTTTAAATGCCGATGCGGATAATGATGGTCAAGGTAATATTCAATTAACTAATTTTAATACTATCCGCAGTAATAGCGGCAATATTATCTTAGGTGCAGGGGCATGTGATATTTCGGGTTGCTCACATTATGCAACGGGTATTAATGGTAATAGTGAAGCTGAAGCCTCAGGTGTTTATTTATTCTCAACTTTTTTTAATGCGTTGGGAGGAGATATTAATATTAAAGGGCAGGGATTTAACGGAGGCGCTGTCGATAATGCTTATGGTATTTATATGGGTGCTGCTAGTTTACAGGCTAATTCGGAAGGTGATATTCGTTTATCTGGCATAGGGGGTGAAAGTAGTCTTTCTGAGGGTAATAATGGCATTCGTTCTTTTTTTACAACGTTATCATTAAAAAATGGGGATATTAATTTAGAAGGGCTTAAAAATAGTGGCGATAACATAGGAATTAGTGGGCGTGATGATTTTCTTGCCACTGAAACAGGTAATATTAGCATTAATAGCACTGGTGATTTTACAGTGCCGCGTGTTAATGCAAATCATATTGAGATTACCAGTACAGAGGGCGTGCATTTTAATAAAGAAGTAAAAGGTTATACAGATGTTGTTATAAATTCTCAAGGAGAGGTCACACAGTCAGATTTAGGGGTTATTGAGACACCGTATTTACAATTAGAGGGAGAGGCTACTGATATAAAATTAGATACTTTAAATAATAAAGTGCATAGGCTAACAGGGTTAGTTAAAAGTATTAATTTTATGGGTTTTGGTGTAGATAATAGTGAAGAATTAATTATTGATGGTTTATTGGTGGATAATAATATTTTTATTGATAATTTCGGTGAAATAGGGATTGTAGGCAGAGTAGAATCAAAATTTAGTGATTTTGTTATTGAAACTCATGTGAATAAATTATTTTTAATTGATGATGATTTATCAATGACAGGTCATCTTTTTGTAGAAAATAATCATTTAAGTGATGATTCATATAAAGGCTCTAAGGGGCAGTTAATTGCTGTTAATGGAAATATTATATTAAATGGTCTAGAAATAGTAGATGAAATATCTAATTTTGATCCTATAAGAGAAGTAAGAAATCAGCAGGATATATTTGATAATATTATTAGTGATAATGAAGAATCTGACGATGATTTAATTACTATTGCCGATGATGAAGAATTTGAATGTAATTAATATTTTATTTGCTAGTATGTGTAAAGCTACCATCCCAGCCTTTTTCAGGAGGGTGTTGTTCATATAAGGCAATACGTTCTAAATAGATATGATTAATTAATTCATCAGGGCGTTGTTGTTGAAATTCTGTGAACAGGGTTTTAGCCGCTGACCAATTTTGTTGATGATAGTATTTTAATGCGTTTGAATGGTCTGCAATCATTGTTAATTGTTGTTCAGTGCTTTCAGAATGCAAGCCAATGGGTTGAAAAATAGTGACAGGTTCTAATTTTCCTTTTACTTTTACTTTATCCATTTCTTTGTAGCTGAATTCAGGCGCGGCCTCTTTAGTGGTTTCGGTGACTAATAAATCAACACCATATTGCTTGGTTAAGCCTTCAATACGAGAGCCTAAATTAACCGCATCGCCGAGTACCGTATAAGCTAATCTAAATTCAGAGCCCATATTACCCACACTCATGGTGCCGGTATTAAGGCCAATACCCACTTTAATTTCTGGCCAGCCTTTTTCTATAAATTCTTTATTAAGTTCATTCAGTCGTGGGGTAATGGCTAAAGCAGTGCTAAGGGCTTTACTGGCATGATGTTCATTTTCTACAGGTGCTCCCCAGAACGCCATCACTGCATCGCCCATATATTTATCAATCGTACCGCTATTTTCATGAATAAGCTCAGTGATGGGTGTCAGGATTTCATTGATTAATTGAGCCAGTTCATCGGCTTCAAATTGTTCAGAAATGGTGGTAAATCCGCGTACATCAGAAAATAATACCGTGAGAATTTTATCATCAGGCTCCATTGATAAGGTGTTATTAGTATCAACCATTTTATCGACTAATTCAGCGGGGATATATTGTCCAAACATACCGGTTAAATATTTTTTATTACTGGATTCAAGTAAATAACTAAAGGTCATTTGAATGGTGAATAATAAAAATACGAATATTAAAGGCGTTGCGAGGGTGACGGAAATATTATGATAATGCCATAAATAAAAATTACTACTGATAATACTGCTCATTAATACTAATAACAAAGCACTTAAGGTACCTGCTGAGAATTTAGGGAAAAAGGCAATACCGATAATACTAAGGATAATAATAAAAATAAACTGTACGCCAATAATATAACTGGGTTGATATTTAATGCGTTGATCAATCAGTCCACTGACAAGATTGGCATGGACTTCTACTCCAGGATAAATGTGTTGTACGGGGGTGGAGCGTAAATCCAGAATACCGGCGGCACTAGAGCCTAAAATAACAATTTTATCTTTTAATGCATGTTCTTCGGTGATGAAATCGAGCACATCAACCACCGGAATATACTTAAAACTGCCTTGTTTGCCTAAATAAGGCACAAGCACTGTTGCTTGTGCATTAACGGGAATAATGCGTTCGCCAATTTGAATGGATTCTAAGCGAGAGGAGTGTTCACCTTCATAACCATCATCACTATTAAATTTAATCGGGTCATTGGGAAAAGCATGTCTAAAAATGGCAAAAGACAGTGATTCATAAATATGGTCATTGTAAACGGTCAAAAGTGGTAAACGTCGATATAAACCATCACCATCAACAGAAATATTATTAAAATAGCCACCTTGTTGGGTCGCATTTTGATAAGCGGTTAAATTGGCACCATAACTTTGTACTTTAAGCAGCGAATCACTGAAATTATATTGATTAATAGACCCTAAACTTTTGGGGAGTGAGGTATTTTTTTGGGCGTGCATCATATTTAAGTCGGTGTAATAGCCTAAAACTGCATTACGCCCGGTTAAACTTTGGGTAAATAAATCATCATATTGTAGTGAGGGACGGATTTTATTTAAGGTGCTGAGAAATTCAGGATTATCTTTGAGTTCATTTTTGGCCAGTTTTTCAAATATGGATAAGCCTGAACTGGTATCCGCTTCGGGAAAGGTAACATCAAAGGCAAGCAGTTTTATTTGGTAATGGTCAAATAGAATATCGACCATATCGCTGAGAATATTGCGTGACCACGGCCAATGCCCGAGTGCGGCTAAACTTTTTTCATCAATATCTAAAATAACGATATTGGGGTCGATAGTATTAGGCATGGTCAAACGCAACCGCACATCATATGCCATATTATCCAAACGCTTTAATAACGGAATATCAACCCAGTGGGTAATATGGCTACTAAAAACACCCGCAACCATGATGCAGATTAAAAAACGAAGACCATTAATATAACGTGCTGCATTCATTGCTGTGTCGCCTTAGATGAAAAGTAGTAGGTTTAAATTATAAATGATAATGAAAATTACCGGCACCACAATTTTTTTCTAAGGTGGCGATAATATGATTCGCATCGGCTGAGGATTCATTAGGCCCTTTGACATAAAATGGCATTTTATCCTTACCAAAGCGATAACGTGACCAGCAAAAGCCTAATTTTTCAGTACCAAAAATGGTTTTGAGGGCATGATAATCTTTATATGGGGTAAAACCGAGTTCTTTTGCATATTCTGCAGCCCCGTCGAGGAGTTTTTTAGCACAACTGGGTTTGATTTTGGTAAACGCATAATCACCATGCGATTTAATAATCCCTGCTTTAAAGGATTGTTCGTATTCAGGTAGCGGTAGGGTTTTAAATAAAGTTTTTTTAATACCTAAGCAATACACATCAACGATAAATGAAGCAATAACGACTTCACCTTGCGGGGAGAGACGGGTAATTAAAATATTACCAATGCCGGCTTCAAATAAATTATGTGGAATCAGACATTCATAAAAAGGGTGCTCGAGGTAAGGTGTTATTTTTTCGGTTAATAAGTTTGAGCTATTATTCAGTGTACTACCGGATTTACGTCTTAGTTTTTTTTGTTTTGCTTTTTTCTGTTTTTGTTGCTCTGTTAATGCCATAGTGAATGCTTGTAAAGACTAGAAAGCGTTTTATTATAAATAACAATTTAGCGTGAGGGGAGTATTTGTCAAAAATTGATGGGCTGTGGTTTAATAAGTGGTAACGGTAAAGACATACAAATGTGATAACTAAAGGGGTTGGCAATGGAATATAAAAATAATGATGCAATGATAGCGGCATTAGTTGAGTATATAGAATTACAAGGCGAAGAGGATGCCTTGGCTCCTTTAATACCGTTTGCACAGCATTATTTTAGTGTTGAGGCATTTGATGCGTTAGAACATCGTTTGATAGCTGATTTGTATGGTGCGGTGTTATCACATTGGAATGCGGTTTTAAGCTATAAGCAGCAAACAGAGAGTGTTAATATTTATAATCCCAGCATTGAAGAAGATGGCTGGCAAAGCACGCATACGGTGATTGAAATTGTTATCCGAGATATGCCGTTTATTCTGCAATCGATTACCATGGAAATTAATCGTCATGGTTTTGCTAATCAATTATTATTAAATTCGCTGTATTGGATTAAACGTGATGCGGAAGGGGTTTTATTAGCTATTTCTTTGACAGAACAGCCAGATTATCAGTGTGAATGTGTGGTACATATTGAAATTGAGCGGATTGCCGATGCAAGCATACTGCAATCTTTAAGCGATGATTTACATAAAATTCTCGGTGATATTGCGGCTGTGACCGATGATTGGCAGGCTTGTTTGCAGGTTATGCAGTCTGCAATTGTCGATTTATCAACAGAAAACACGCCGGAACTAACAGAATCACGGGCGTTTTTAGAATGGTTACAGCAAAATCATTTTGTTTTTTTAGGCTATCGTGAATACCAAGTGATTGAGCAAGCCGATGAATTTGGTTTTAGCGTGGTTGAGCAAAGTGGTTTAGGTATTTTACGTGATAGTTTAGCCAGTATTCCCGATAATAATTTTTTAGCGATGACTGATGATGCATATATCGCATTAAATAATAACCAGCCGTTGATGATTACTAAG
>CAJVYO010000120.1 GCA_913009515.1 uncultured Methylococcaceae bacterium | reverse complement strand
TTATGATAAGGGAGCTTTTCCATGGGCAGCAAGTGGTCGTTCATTGAGTTTAAGCCGTAATGAAGGCATTACTAAAGTGTTATGTGAGCCCGAAACAGGACGTATTTTAGGGGCTGGCATAGTTGGGCCGAATGCAGGTGAATTAATTGCTGAAGCGGTATTAGCCTTAGAAATGGGAGCTGATGCTGAAGATGTAGGTTTAAGTATTCATGCTCACCCAACTTTGTCAGAGACTTTTGCTTTTGCTAATGAAATGGTCACAGGCACGATTACTGATTTATATGTGAAGAAGTAAGGGTCGATAATGATACTGTTTTACAGTATCATTGTTGAATGAATGCAAAGCAAAAGAAAATATTAGCTGATTTATATTGGAATCCTGTTAAAAAAAATATTAAATGGACAGATGTTGAAAGTTTAATTAGCGGTTTTCAGGGGCGAGTTATTCAAGGTAATGGCTCAAGGGTGAGGATTATTTTAGGCGAACAGTCTTTAAATATTCATACGCCTCATCCACAAAAAGAATTAAAACCTTATCAAATACGAGCGATTCGTCGGTTATTTTTGGAGCAAGGTATCGAAATATGAAATATAAAGGTTATGAAGCAATTATAAAATATAGCGATGAAGATGAAACTTTTATTGGTGAAGTGATTAATACCCGTGATATTTTGGTGTTTGATGGGAAGGATATTCAAGAAATAAAGCAAGCATTTCAATCGGTAGTTGATGATTATATTGAAGATTGTCAGTTAGAAAACAAACCAGCAGAAAAACCTTTTTCGGGGCAATTTGTGATGCGGATTAAGCCTGAGTTACACCGAAATTTATATATTAAAGCAAAACAAGCGGGGTTAAGTTTGAATGCTTTTGTGAGTCAAAAACTTGATGAAACGCTTTTTCTAGGACATTAAATTATATTATGCGTAAATTTTTTATTAGTTCATTATTGGCTTCTTCTGTTGTCTTAAGTAGCGGGGTGCAAGCAGAGCAACCCCCTGAAAAAGAAACCAATGCTTTTATCAATAAAATGGTAAAAGAACATAAATTTGAAAAAGAGTCTTTAACGAGCTTATTTAAATCGGTGGAAATTAAGCCGAGTATTATTAAAGCCATTACCCGTCCAGCTGAAGGAATGCCGTGGCATAAATACCGTAAAATATTTTTAGGTGATACGCGGATTAATGAGGGGGTTAAGTTTTGGCAGGAAAATAAGCAGACCTTAGAAAAAGTATCCGCACAATACGGTATTCCTGAAGAAATTATGGTGGCAATTATTGGTGTTGAAACTTTATATGGTCAGCGTACCGGTGGTTATCGTGTGATTGATGCCTTAAGTACTTTAGGTTTTACTTATCCTAAACGCAGCAAGTTTTTCTTAAGTGAATTAAAGCATTTTTTGATTTTATCGCGTGAAGAAAAAATGAATCCGCTAGAGCCTGTTGGTTCTTATGCGGGGGCAATGGGTATTCCACAATTTATGCCGAGTAGTTATCGTAGTTATGCGGCTGATTTTGAAGGCGATGCTAAACGTGATATTTGGACTAATCCTGCCGATGCGATTAGTAGTGTTGCCAATTATTTTTCCCGTCATCATTGGTCAAAAGGTTTACCGATTGTTTATAAAGCAACTGTTGAAGGTGATAAATATAAACAAGCGTTAACCAAAGGGCTGAAGCCTGACTTCACCGCTCAACAATTAGTTGGTTTTAATATTAAACTTAACACTAAGTTAGCGGATAAAACCAAGGTTAAAGTCTTGCGTTTTGAACAAGAAAATCATGATGATATTTGGGTCGCACTGACTAATTTTTATGTGATAACACGTTATAATCATAGCCCTTTATATGCGATGGCAGTTTTTCAATTAAGTGAAGCGATTAAAAAGGCTTATGTGGATTAAATTTTTTATTTATGCGGTGATGGTTTTTTTAACCGCGTGTACTGAAACGCCTAAAAAAAAGCCTGAGATAAAAGATGGTCGACCTGAACACATTACGGTTGATATTGATGCGATTAAAGATGCGGTGCCTAAATTTGAAACCTGGTCAGCATCTGTTAATCCTAAAGTGTATACGGTTTTAGGTAAGCAATATCATGTATTGCCAACTAACATGGGCTATCATGAAAAAGGCATTGCTTCATGGTATGGCACTAAATTTCATGCGAAAAAAACTGCGACTGGCGATGATTATGATATGTACGCCATGAGTGCTGCACATAAAACCTTGCCGATTCCGAGTTATGTGCGAGTGACTAATTTAGATAATCAACGTAGTATTATTGTGCGTGTTAATGATAGAGGGCCTTTTCATGAGCATCGTATTATTGATTTATCCTATGTTGCCGCGATTAAATTAGGTTTAGATAAAGCAGGTACCGGATTTGTTGAAGTAGAGGCGGTACAAGCGGATACCGATAATCTTGTTAAATCGCAGACAGACCAACCACCTGAAAAGCATTATTTGCAGGTAGGTGCTTTTGGGGTGCAAAAAACTGCGAATGCGTTACAGCAAAAAATTTCTAAATTACGTCTAACCAGCAGTCGTATTATTGAACATAAAACCGCTGATTTAAGTTTATATAAAGTTCAAATAGGGCCTATTTTTTCAGTAAAAGAAGCGGATGATATTATCAATAAATTAAAAACGATTGGTGTGTTAAGCTATCATTTTGTTTCTGAATAAGTTTATTCTTTCCATACCACTTGTCGCCTTAATTTTATGATTTCAAAACGTTTGATTAATAGTTTATCAGCTCTCTTTTTTATAGTGACAGTATTGATGTTGCTGCCTTTAAAAAGTATTAATGCGGCTGAAATGAAAATTTTAATTCCGTCGGCACCTCGCTTAGCGGCAAGTAGTTATATTTTGCAAGATTTTGATAGTGGCGTGATTTTAGCTGAAAATAATGCTGATAAGGTTTTGCCGCCGGCGAGTTTAACCAAAGTTATGACGGTGTATATTGCCTTTCGTGAACTCGCTCATAATCGTTTAAGCCTTGATGAAAAAGTAACTGTCAGTGAAAAAGCATGGCGAACACCGGGGTCTAAAATGTTTATTGAAGTAAATAAACAGGTGCTAGTGAGAGATTTATTAAAAGGTATCGTTATTCAGTCAGGAAATGATGCCAGTGTGGCGATTGCTGAACATATTGCCGGAGATGAACGTGCATTTGCTGATTTAATGAATCAACAAGCACAGCGTTTAGGCATGCATAGTTCTAATTTTGCTAATGCAACGGGGTTACCTGTACCGAATGAACATTATACGACTGCCCGTGATTTAGCGACTTTAACGCGTGCTTTAATTAAAGAGTTTCCTGAATATTATAAATGGGATAAGGAAAAGTCGTTTACCTATAATAATATTACGCAAAAGAATCGTAATATTTTATTATGGCGTGATGCGACAGTTGATGGGGTTAAAACAGGCCATACTAATGAAGCGGGTTATTGTTTAATTGCCTCTGCAAAACGTCAAAATATGCGTTTAGTTTCTGTCGTATTAGGCACAAATAGCAAAACAGCACGTGCGAATGAAAGCCAAACTTTATTAAATTATGGCTTTCGTTTTTTTGAAACGCATAAATTGTATGATGCAGGCAAAGTGTTAGCCACTGAACGCGTTTGGAAAGGAGCAACAGAAACAGTTGATTTAGGCTTGGCCGAAGATTTATATGTCACCATTTCACGCCGCCACTATAAAGAAATGCAAGCATCGACACAGGTGGATTTGAAATTAATGGCGCCTATTCAGGTAGGCGATGATTTAGGACGCGTTAATGTGATGTTGCGTGATAAAGTGGTCGTGTCTAAGCCCTTAGTCGCTTTAACAGCGGTTGAAAAAGGTAGCTTTTTACAGCGTACCTATGATTCTGCTCTCATGCTAATGAAATAATAATGGATAATAAACAAGTTTATTTACAAGGACAATATCTGCCTTTATCTGAAGCGAAAGTATCGGTATTAGATCGAGGCTTTTTATTTGGTGATGGCGTTTATGAAGTGATTCCTGCCTATCAGGGACAATTATTTCAGTTTGCAGCCCACATTGAGCGTTTAAATAATAGCTTAAAATCAATACGCTTAGACGTGGCTTATGATTTAGCGCAGTGGCAAGCGATTTTAGAGCCTTTGTTGATTGAAGGTGATGCTCAATATATTTATTTACAGATTACGCGTGGCGTTGCGGAGAAACGTGACCATGCTTTTCCTGCACAAATTGAACCAACTATTTTTGCGATGTGTTCGCCGATTCCTTTAGTTGAAAAGCTTGAAGGTGTGAGTGCGATTACCTTAGATGATATGCGTTGGCAGTTGTGCAATATTAAAGCCACTACTTTATTGGCGAATGTATTATTACGTCAGCAAGCGGTAGAACAGAACTGTGCAGAAGCTATTTTAATTAAAGACGGCTATGCCATCGAAGGGGCAGCGAGTAATTTATTTATTGTGCTGGATAATATTTTAATTACACCGCCAAAAAATGCTGATATTCTCGCGGGTATTACCCGTGAAGTGATTATTCAATTAGCACAGGATAATAATATGGCTTGTGTGGAGCAGCCGATTACTGAAACAGCATTATTACAAGCCAGTGAAATTTGGCTCACCAGTTCAACTAAAGAAATATTGCCGGTTATCCAATTAAATAATAAAGTCGTTGGTACGGGAGAAATAGGCACGGTTTGGCACAGGATGAATACATTATTTCAACACACTAAACGAGTCGTATCATGACCTCGACAGCCGATACCGAATTAATTTGGGAGTTTCCTTGCCATTTTCCGATTAAAGCGATGGGGCGTAATGTCCCTGATTTAGATGGTATTATTGTCGAAATTGTACGCCGTCATGTTGATGATTTACACGAAGGAGCGGTAACCACCAAAGAAAGTAAAGGTGGTAAATTTATATCAGTGACTGTGAATATTGAGGCACAAAGTAAAGCCCAACTTGATGCCATTTATACTGATATAAATGCCTGTCCGCATGTGGTGATGTCATTATAGCGTGTCAAATTCGACGTTTAGGCTTGCAGGATTATCAAACATGTTGGCAAGCCATGCAGGATTTCACTTTACAACGTGATGAGTCAACGGCTGATGAAATTTGGGTTGTAGAACATCCTGCTGTTTTTACGCAGGGTTTAAATAGTCAGCCGGAACATTTATTACAGCCTACCGATATTCCTGTTGTGGATACAGATAGAGGCGGACAAATTACCTATCATGCTCCGGGGCAATTAATTATTTACAGCTTAATTGATATTAAACGACGGGGGGTTAATATTCGTGAATTAGTGTCTATTTTAGAAGATGCGATGATTGATACCTTGGCACAGTATGGTTTACAGGCGAAAGCTAAAGCCGATGCACCGGGTGTTTATATTGATAACAAAAAAATAGGTTCGGTGGGTTTGCGTATTAAAAAAGGTTGTAGTTATCATGGACTCAGTTTAAATAATGCGATGGATTTAACACCGTTTCAGTTTATCAATCCCTGTGGTTATCACGGCTTACAAGTGACGCAATTAAAAGATTATGCGGTTAATATTAAAAATGTCGAACTTGCCGTGCCCGTTGTCCAATCTATTCTTCAAGCCTTAGAAAATAGATGATTTTTCATTTTCATATTTCTTAGGTATTTTATGTCATCGATTCAAGCCCCTTCACGCACTAGCCCTGAAACCCATCAGCGTAACAGCGA
>CAJVYO010000119.1 GCA_913009515.1 uncultured Methylococcaceae bacterium | reverse complement strand
AAATCCGAACTGGTTTCAGTGACTTTAATACCGCCGACCACATTGGCGTAAATTTCATCGCTGGAAGTAAAAATACCGCCGTGACGGGTGAGAATAGCCAGTAGCATAGCGAGTCTATTTTGATCAAAGCCAACCGCAAGACGACGCGGATTACCGTATTGACATTCGGTGACGAGGGCTTGTATTTCGACTAATAAGGGGCGCGTACCTTCCCATAGTACCGTGACCACACTACCTGATGCGGGGTTTTCAGTACGATTTAAAAACATTGCTGAGGGATTTTTCACTTCTTTTAACCCCGTGGCTTCCATGGAGAAAAAACCAAGTTCACCGACACTGCCAAAACGATTTTTATCGGCTCGTAATACGCGAAAACGTGCATCATCGGTGGAGGCAAGTATCAGTTGGGTATCGACAATATGACTGAGGGTCATCGGCCCTGCTAAGGATTGGTCTTTGGTGACATGACCGACCATAAACATGGAGACATTATTGCGTTTTGCATATTGGGTAAGATAGCTGGCAGATTCTCTGACTTGCGAAACCGAACCCGGTGTGGAGTCAGAACTATCAGTGTGCATCACTTGAATAGAATCAATCACTAAAATATCAGGCTTGAGTGAATCTAATATTTCACAAATAGTTTGTACCGAGGTTTCGGTGAGCATTTTTATTTTATCGAGCGGTAAACTTAGACGAATCGCCCGTTCAGCAATTTGTTGTAGTGATTCTTCACCCGACACATACAACACGGTTGCACCGGTGATGGCAATATTGGCAATCACTTGTAAGAGGATAGTACTTTTTCCTGCTCCCGGTGTGCCGCCGATTAATACCATACTGCCTTTAACAATACCACCGCCTAATACACGGTCAAATTCGCTGATACCGGTGGAGAGGCGTTCGGTTTGTTCAATACTGACATCTGATAGCAGTTGGATGCTACTTTTTAAACCGGTATAACCCATTTTTTTAGAGGGTTCCTTGCCTAAACGCACTTCGCTGATAGTGTTCCATGCTTTGCAGGTCATGCATTGTCCAGCCCAGCGTGGGGTGTCAGCACCACAATCGGTGCAGACAAAAGCGGTTGTTTTTTTAGCCACGATTTATATTTTGAAAGTCAGTTTATTTAGAAGTAGACAGAAATTTAACTTGGGTAATCGCATGTTTATTGCAGCTAATAATTTCAATGGGATGGTTGTCTAGCATAATGCTGGTGCCTGATTGTGGAATGGTTTCCATAAATTCAACAATTAAACCGTTAATAGTTTTAGGGCCTTCCACGGGCAAGTCCCATTGGGCAATATGATTAAATTCACGCACGGTTGCACTGCCATCAACAAGATAACTGCCATCGGCATATTTTTTTATATCGCCGGCTTTTTCGGTCATAATTTCACCGACAATGCCTTGCATCAGGTCATCAAGCGTAATCAGCCCTTGCACATCGCCATATTCATCAACTACCAAACCAATACGTGCTTGGTCAAATTTAAAATTTTGCATTTGTTTATGCAGCGGGGTGGTTTCAGAGATAAAAATAGGCGAAATCAGCTGTTTCGTTAAATCTTGTTTGGTGAATCCATCTTTGGCTAACATTTGCATCAGAATATTTCTTAAATGCAAAAAACCAATCACCCGATCAATATTTTCTTTATAAACAGGAATGCGGGTGTAACGACTGGTTTTAATCTGTTTAACAATATCCTCTATAGAATCATCTAAATTAATTGCGTTAATTTCATTACGCGGCGTCATAACATCTTCAACGGTCGCACTTTCAAGGTCGATAATCCCCAGCAGCATATTTTTGTATTTTTCAGGCATAATGGAATTTGTTTCTGAAACGATACTTTTTAATTCGTCCTTGTTAAGAGTAGGGGTGCTGTGTTCGCTGGCTTTGACACCAAAAATGCGTAATAACCCATTGGCAATTAAATTAACAAACCAAACAATGGGATAAAATAATTTTAATAGGGGGGTATAAAGCCATGCCGCTGGAAACGCGAGGACTTCGGGTTTAATGGCGGCGAGTGTTTTAGGGGCTACTTCAGAAAAAATCAGTACCACAAGGGTGAGTACACTGGCGGCCACTGCAATACCTTCATCACCCATTAAACGCATACCAATGATGGTGGCAAGCGATGAGGCAAGAATATTAACGAAATTGTTACCGAGCAAAATAAGCCCAAGCAGTCGGTCAGGACGTTTTAATAATCGGTTCGCTTTTTTTGCCCCCCGATGTCCTTGTTTAACAAGGTGTTGCAAACGATAACGATTTAAGGTCATTAACGCGGTTTCGGAGCCTGAAAAAAACGCTGATAAACAGAGTAAAACAGCAAGAACACTAAAGAGTATGCTAAGTGGGATATTATCCAAAATTCGATACGATGTCAGTTAAGTTGGCTATAGTTTCTATTATGGGTAATATTTGTCAAGTTTAGGCGTGAAAAATTATTTTTAGAGATGTTCTATTCTATAATTTACTTTAACTGTCCTTTTAACTGACATGATATAATGTTAATTTTTAGTTTTTAATTTAAGACATATTTTAAAACTATTAAAATAGTATGACGCAATTAAAACCTTAGTTTTTCACTTCTTGATGAGCTATTTTTAGTTGTTTATTTCTTATTAGGCAGTCTGTTGCCTTTATTTCCTTGGTAGGTATGTTGCATGGCTTTGCCTAAAATTATTTTGATTGACGATAATAGTGAACGCTGTCAGCAGTTTACCGCGGTCATTCAGTTTATCGAATATGAAATTGAAGTATTAACAATGCAGGGATTTGCTCAGAAAGAGCATTTTATCGATGTTATTGTGATTTATGTGGGCTATGGTTTAGAGCGTCAAGCCAATGCGATTAAAACGATTACTGATCGATTACCTAATATTCCGGTGGTGTTATTAGTCGATAAAGCAGCGGGTTTAACAGTGCCTTCTACGCTATTAAAAATGGTGAATTCGACACAAGAATGGCCGGTAACTTATGCTATATTGACCGAACAATTACAGCCTTTTTTACCCATAGATGAAGTGAATACTGACAATAAAACCTTGTCAGGGCAAAGTCATAGCATTCAACATGTGATGGCGTTAGCGGAGCAAGTAAGTACCTCTGATGCGACAGTGCTGATTTTTGGCGAATCTGGAACGGGTAAAGAAGTGGTTGCTCGTTCTATTCATAAAAAATCAACACGCAATAATAAACCGTTTGTACCGATTAATTGTGGGGCGATTCCATCTGAATTATTAGAAAGTGAATTATTTGGTCATGAAAAAGGAGCGTTTACCGGTGCTTTGCATACACGCAAGGGGCGTTTTGAAATGGCGGAAGGCGGCACGCTATTTTTAGATGAAATAGGCGATATGCCCTTAGATATGCAAGTCAAATTACTCAGGGTGTTACAGGAAAAAACCTTTGAACGCATCGGTAGCAATAAAACCGTGCATTGTGATGTGCGGATTATTTCAGCGACCCATCAAAATCTTGAAGATGCGATTAAAGACGGTCGTTTTAGAGAAGATTTATTTTATCGGCTAAATGTATTTCCTATTGAAGTGCCTGCCTTAAGAGAACGTATTGAAGATTTACCATATTTAATTAAAGATTTAGTCGCTCGATTAGAGAAAGCACAGAAAGGCACCGTCACGATTAAATTAGATGTGATTAAAGTATTAATTCAATATCCGTGGCCGGGTAATGTGCGTGAATTAGGTAATCTTATCGAGCGGCTTGCGATTATGACTAATAATGGTCGGGTAACAATTGATGATTTACCGATTAAATTTCGAGAGCTTAATCCGGTTCAAAATCCAATTATTGAAGAAACTATTGAAGATTTAAATGCATTAGTACAAGATTTTAGTGATGATATTGTCGACGATAATAGTATACCGGTACATTTGCCGTCATTAAGAAATGGACTTGATTTAAAAGCGTATTTAACAAACGTTGAAGTTAAGTTAATTGAACAAGCCTTAATGGACTGTAATTGGGTGGTTGCTCATGCAGCAAAATTATTAAATATGCGACGAACGACTTTGGTTGAAAAAATTAAGAAATTCGAGTTATAGCTGCCGTTATCTAATCTTATTAGAAAATATTAATAATATGATGCTAATTGAATTTTTAAAATAAAGGTTTATGATAATTAAATCATTTTCATTGATATGGCGATGAAAATGAGAGTGTAAATTAATTATTATAAGGAAAAATTATGAATACTAAATTTTTAGCAGCAACGCTTTTATTAGGCTCATCAATGGCTGTTTCAGCGGCTCAAAATAATGATTGCCAGTCTTTACCAAGTCATGATGCTTTACAAGCTAAATTAGCAGAAGCAATTTCTGTTGATAATGGCGGCTTTAACTTAGATATGTGGGCGACAGTGGTTAATCGTTATGGAACAGTCTGTGCAGTAGTGAAAGCAGCCAGTGCCGCAACTGCTAATACTGAAGCTGATCCGTGGCCTGGTAGTCGGGTTATTTCAGCACAAAAAGCCAATACCGCTAATTCATTTAGTAATCGACAATCGTCTATTTCAACCGCATGGTTATATGCTGCAACGCAACCGGGTGCGTCATTATTTGGTTTGCAAGAAAGTAACCCAGTTGATACGCGTGCCGCCTATCGAGGTGATGCGACCAAATATGGTACTGCAAATGACAGCTTACATGGCTTAAAAGTAGGCGGTGTCAATGTTTTCGGCGGTGGATTAGCGTTATTTAATGAAGCGGGTGATGTGATTGGAGCGATTGGTGTAAGTGGTGATACCTCATGTGCCGATCATAATATTGCATGGCGTACCCGTGATTTATTAATTGCAGCCACTGATGCGATTATTAAAAATACACCTGCTGGTATTGCGAATTTTGAAAAATTAACCTATGGCGAACACCCTGCCTGTGGTAATTCTGAACAAGCAATTGGTCAAGGCGAATTAGGTTCAGCAGATTAGTTTCTTTTATGAATAGTTAATTTTAAATTCAATAAAAAGGAAAGCTAATGAAATATAATATTTATGAATGGGTAAAAATATTATTAGTCTCATCAAGTTTGTTATTAACAGCGTGTAGTAGCAATGATATTGATACTTTGATTGATAATACAGTGGATGACGTGTCGGATATAGGTGATGATATTCTGGATACTGGAGATGATGTTTTAACCAATATTAATAATTTGAGTGCTGATACTATAAATGATCTGCAACAAGATTTTAACGGTGCATTTGATTTATTGCTGGCTGAAGGTGAGAAATTAAGCGATCAAAATATAGTTGCAGTACAAGAAGATTTTGATGGTGTGACGGGGATATTAACAGATGTTAATAATGTCACTTCAATTGCACAAACTCAAGATGGGTTGGATAATTTAGATCCACCTGAGTCTATTTTTTAATATAACGTATTTAATTGGGGCGTAGCAGAAATTCTCTTTGTTTTTACCTTGAAATCCCCTCACCCAACCCTCTCCCCAAAGGAGAGGGCTAAAAATAGAAGCTGAAGTGTCTTTTAAAGGTCTGAAATCCCCTCACCCAACCCTTTCCCCAAAGGATAGGGCTAAAAATAGAAGCTTTAAAGCCCTCTCCAGCGGGAGAGGGTTGGGTGAGGGGATAAAATAATGGGAATTAAAAAACCCGATTAATAAACCCCGAAATAGCCTCAATTTCTTCTAAGCATAAAGAATGTTCCATCGGGTATTGATGCCATTCAATAGGATAATCTAATTGTTTTAAGTTTTGATAGGCGGTTTTAGCAATGCTCGGATTAACCACGGTATCCATGGTGCCGTGTGCCATAAAAATAGGCACTTGAGCATTGCAAGTAGCGGCTTCAGTTTTAAGTTGTTCTATTGTTG
>CAJVYO010000118.1 GCA_913009515.1 uncultured Methylococcaceae bacterium | reverse complement strand
CGCACTAAAGGACGCACATCACCACTTAAGCGTCCGCCTTGATTGGCAATAAGCACATGTTCTTGAACGCCTACTAGGCTGATAATCACTTGTTCAATACGGCTATCTAATTTACGCGTTTCACTGTCAATACGACGTAAAAAATCGACTTTTTCGGTATCGGTTAAGGATTTTAAAGGATTGAGTGGTGCATAAAGGGGTTGATAGGTTTTTTGAGCGGGCAGGGCGATTTTAATATCTTGTCCTTGGCGGGCGATGGCTTTAACATTATCAACCGCTTCCAGTAAGATTTTAAGTTCTATGTTATCGCTATAGGCAAAGCCGGTTTTTTCACCTGATACCGCTCGTACGCCTGCCCCTTGTTCAATATTATAGCTGCCTTCTTTAATGATACTGTCTTCAATAATCCATGATTCATAATGACTGGATTGAAAATAAATATCGCCATCATCAACATTACCACTAACGAGTTTTGACATGACGTGGTGAATATCATGTTCTTGTAAACCCGTGGGGATTAAAATAGCGTGTTTTGCGAGTTGTAGGGCTGAATTATCCATAGAATTTTTAAGTTAGTGTATTTGACGATGCTCAAGAACAGGAAAAGCCTTGCGTAGTTTTTTTAAATGTTTAATGTTTAATTTGGCGATGGCAAACCCCGCATTATTTTTATGTTTAGCTAAAACCGTTCCCCATGGATCAATAATCATACTGCGGCCATAGGTTTGACGTTTATTAACATGAAAGCCGCCTTGGTTAGGGGCAATCACATAACACAGGTTTTCAATAGCTCTGGCGCGGAGTAGCACTTTCCAATGTGCTTCGCCGGTTTTTGCGGTAAAGGCAGCAGGAATAATAAATATTTCAGCACCTTGAGCTTGCATAAGGCGGAATAATTCGGGAAAACGTAAGTCATAACAAATAGCGATACCGAGCTTGCCAAAAGGGCTATCAATCACTAAAGGCTGTTCACCTTTGGTGATGCTATTGGATTCTAAGTAAGATTCATTGCTTTCAGGGATATGCACATCAAACAAATGAATTTTATCGTAACGAGCCACTTGCTTGCCGGTATCGTTATAAATAAGACAGGCGGCAATCACTTTATTTTTATTATCGGGGTCGGTCAGTGGAATAGTGCCAGCAACAATCCAGACTTTTTGTTTTTTAGCGATTTTTTTTAGAAAGGATTGAATGGTGCCTTTACCTTCAGTTTCTTTATGTGCCAGTTTATCCTGTTCATGTTCGCCCATGAAGGCGAAATTTTCAGGTAAGGCGACTAATTTAGCCCCTGATTTGGCGGCATCCGTAATTAAGCGTTCTGCTTCCAGTAAATTGGCATTAATATTAGGGCCAGATGCCATTTGAATGGCGGCACATAATGTATTCATTAGTTTTTGATTTATTTTTTGGACGTTGAAGAATAAATTTGGCGTTTAACAGTGAAGTTTTTCCAAGTACCTTTAATACGATAAAGCAAACTGAGTAATATGCCATCTGCATGCTCACTACCGCTGAATGCTTTGGTAATGACGTTGGTAGCTGTGCCGATAATTGTACCAGCAATTGGAAATTTAGGTAGCACTGTTGCCTGTAAATTCAGTGATTCAGTGTGTAAATCAGTTTCACCGGTGATTTTTATTTTGGCAGGCATGGCATTAATATGTAAATTGTCAGTGGTGATGTGACCGGTATTGAGTTTGAGGTCAGCGGTTAAGCTTGAAAAATTAAGCCCCTTTTGGGTTAAATCAGAAAAATCAAAGCGTAAGCGTTTACCGAGTTTGAAAATATCTAATGCACCTAGAATACGCCCTAAACCTGCATCAATACCTAAAATACTGCCTTCCTGAATATTAACCTGCATGCTCCCTGATAAAAGGCTTGGCTTGAGGCGGTAAAGCGGCGTACGACTATTCAATGCAAAGCTAAAGTGAGCCTTTCCTTTATGCAAGCTATTCGAGAGCTGCATCGCATTTAAAAAAGAGCCTAATTTTTGTGATTTAAAATACCCTGTCAACTGGCTAATATCACCTTGTAGTGTGTGTTGCCAATTTCCTGTCAACGCGAGTTGATGGTCAGGATGGTCAAGGCTAAATTGCTTAATAATAATGTGCTGGTTTTGGGTTTCAGTGAGCGTTTCCAGTGTGCCTATATCGACATTATGCATAAACACCTGCGTACTTTTTAAATGCAGTGCTGGAAAATTGTTAAGTGAAAAATGGCTATCTTTGACAGAAGGGCGTGGCGTATATTTAAGGCGGGTGAGTGCATCAATATCCAGTTTACTGAGTTGTAAGCTTATTTTGTTTTGAGCGGATAATGTTTCAGGTATAAACAGGCTACCTGTTGCAAAAGGACTGCGAATTAAACCCTGCCAATAAGGACTAATTTTTTGTAGATTAATATCAATATGATGTTCTGGAAAATAGGGGTTATTATATTTAAGCTTTAAACTATTAATCCCTTGTTGTTGATTAGCGGTTAGTGAAAAGGACAGCGGGGTAATGTGATTTCTTGCTTTGTTAAACGGCTCAAGATGAATATTAATACCGGCCAAGTTAGTTCTAAACAGCAGCTCGCTATTAAGGCTGGTATCACTGGGAGTGGTTATTTTAATATGATAATCACTTTTACCCGATAAAGTATTCCAGAGCGGATGTGGAAATTGCTGTGATAATTGATAAATATCGGTATCACCTGAAATAAGTGTGGTGGTGATGTCATTTTGACTATTCAGTTTGATTTGCACTGGATAACCGAGGGTTTTCGCTGTAATAAGGTGACTGAAAATACCTTTATTATTCATATCTAATTGTGCATTGATATTATCAATCAGTAGCTCGGCAGGAAGAAAGGTCACTTCGGCGGCTTGAGTTTTTAATGTTAGCTTAATATCGGCTTCAACATCACTCAGGGGGAGTTTTAAATTCAGTCCTAGATTAAATTTGCCTTTTAAACTAAAGAGTTCATTAATATTGGCAATCGATTTTTTAAACGGACTGGCTTCTAAGAAATGCAGGCTACTGGATAAATTGCCATTAACTGTACCTGTTAGGTCTAAGTAGTCGCTGAAATAAAAGGATTTAATACTTACTTTAGCCTGCTGAATGGTGGCTGAATAACTAGTGCCTTTAAAAATATCAATATTTAGACTATCGGCAAAAAAACGAATATTAGCACTTAAATCATTGGCTGTTTTCCAATCGGGTGAAAACTGTAAATCAACATCTTGAGCAGCTAATTCCACCTCAAAAATACCTTGATGCTGAATAAAGGGGAAGTCTTTTAAGTCACCGTGTAATAAGGTATTGCCGTGGGGGACTTTACCTCTTATAAACGCATTATCTAGCCAATGAATCAGACCTTGCGGCATAATGGCGACCGGTAAATAATTGGGAATAGTCGCTGCATTTTTACCTTGATAAAAGTAATTATGTAAGCTGATATGCGGACTAAAATCGTCTTTAGGCAGTGTTAAGGTAAATTTATTTTTAGTTTTTATATCGTTGTTTTCAATAACGACCAAAGGACTTTGCACTAGCCATGAATCAGCGAGTTGTTGCCATGAAATATCGCCATAAAGGGTTTTTAATGATAGCGGTTTGCGAAATAAATTAGGCAGTGCCAGTCTAGTATCATGGGAATTAATAAATAATTGCCCTTGTTGTTCGTTGCCTTGAATATACAAAGAGAGCTTATTAACACTGGGCAGTTTATTTAACTGTATGCCAAAATTTGTAACATCAGCGTGTAAGGCGATTTTTTGCTGGGGAATATTGGCGAGTAGCACAATATCGTTTAATTTTCCTTGGGTGCGTAATGATGCATAGGCTGTATTGTTTAACCACTGGCTCTGCTGTAAAAATTGACTTAGCGGCAGGAGGTTAAATTTAGGTAAGTTAAGTGCAAAATGCTGTAATGCGTGGTTTTTATCTTGCTGTAGTGCGAGAGCAACTTGTTCAAGTTTTACGCTATGTGTTTGGTTCTTTAAGTGTAAATCTTTAAGAGCCAATTGCCATTGGTTATGTTGTTTGTGTAATTTGAATTTAACGTTAAGTTGCTCAATGGCATACTGGTTTTGTTGATGCTGTAAATGGCTGTCAGTGAGCGAGAGTTCACCACTCATATCGGTCATTTGGGCACTTTTCCAAGTACTCCATAATGAAAAATCACTGCGACCTTTTTGAAGGGCGAGTTGAAAAGGTAAATCACCAGTAGCTAGTTCAGCCAAGTTAATGTTTTTGCCTTGAAAGAAGAGTTTGGCAGTGGTATTTTTAGGGGTAAAAATATTGCCTTGAATTTGAATAGCAGCGGTTAAGGATTTTCCTAATGTAGGCGGTAGCTGGGTTTCAATTGAAATATTATGTTGATGGGCTTGATTGTGAATAAGCACATTCACATGTTGCAGTAGAATGGGTTTGGTATGTCGCTTACGGTCATGCCAAGTAATTTCACTGTCAATCAAACGGTAATGTTCACCTTGCATTAGCCATGTGGGTTGGCTGCTATCATTATTACTGGGTAAACCTTCAATGCTGATGCCGCCATTTTCTAAACGAATAATAGAAAATTTTGCCCCTGAGAGCGTAATTTGCAAACCTTCAAATAAAGAGCGGCGTAAAACGGTAAATAAGTTCAGTCGTAAATGTACTTTACGCAAACTGAATAGCGTTTGTTGCTGGTTTTGAATTTTAAAATTATGCAAGACTAGCTCAGGTATCCCTGATTGAAAGGCGGCTTTGATGGTATCGAGTTTAATGGTTTGACCAAGTTCTTGGCTAATGGCGGTTTCAATATCCGCTTTATAATAATTAGCTGTCCATAAACTTAGGCGTAGCAGGGTTAAACTGGTTGCAGTTAATAATAGCAGCCAAAATAAACTACGACGAATAAGAGGATGGTAGAGCATTTTTATAGCAATACCACATCATATTGTTCTTGGGTGTATTCAGTTTCAGAACGAAATTTAATATTAATGGCTAAAAATTTTTCTAATTCTGATAAAACATCAGCTTCTTCATCGAGTAGTTTTTCAACCACCGGATGGGAGGCGAGCACTAAGATTTGATTGACATTATATTGTTTGACTTCGCGAATAATTTCTCTAAATATTTCTAAACAAATCGTTTCTGCTGATTTTAATGAACCCTTACCACCACAGGTTTCACAGGGTTCACACAGTAAACGTGAGAGACTTTCACGGGTACGTTTGCGTGTCATTTCAACCAATCCCAAGGTAGACACTTCGGTGATTTTAGTTTTAGCATGACATTTTTCGAGGTTTTTTTCTAAGGTGCTTAAAACTTGTTTTTTATGCTCCTCACTTTTCATATCAATAAAATCAATAATGATAATGCCACCTAAATTACGCAATCTTAATTGGCGTGAAATAGAATGAGCGGCTTCTAAATTAGTTTTATAGATGGTTTCTTCTAAATTACGCCCGCCTACATAGCCGCCAGTATTAACATCAACCGTGGTCATGGCTTCTGTTTGGTCGAAAATTAAATGGCCGCCTGATTTTAGGGCAACTTTACGATCGAGAGCATTTTCAATTTCAGCTTCAATATTGTACATATCGAACAATGGACGGTCGCGGGTGTAATGTTCAATAATCGGTAAAATATCAGGGACAAATTCTTCTGCAAATTCAATTAAACGATTATAGGTTTTGCGTGAATCGACTTTTACTTTTTCAATATTATCGGTATATAAATCGCGTAGGGTGCGAATACTTAAAGGTAAATCATAATGTACTAAACTACAGGGTTCAGCGGTTTTCATTTTTTCTTTGATTGAATCCCAGAGCTGTAATAAAAATAACATATCACATTCTAGTACCGCTTCATCAACGGATTCTGCGGCGGTGCGGGTAATAAAGCC
>CAJVYO010000117.1 GCA_913009515.1 uncultured Methylococcaceae bacterium | reverse complement strand
AAGGGCGATTATTAGTGTCGTTATCTGAGCCTAATATTGTGGTAACCACTGTTGAAAAATCAGGAAAGATAGAACTTACATTTATAAATACACAATTACCTGAGAAATATGCTAAAAAAATAGATGTGATTGATTTTGCAACGCCTGTTTCAATGTTGGATGCGAAAATTCAAGGTAAGAATAGTAAAATATGGGTGATGCCTTTGGATGGTGATTATACGTATTCTGCTTTTCAAGCTGACGGCTTGTTTACCTTAGAAGTTAAGAAAAATACGAATGCAGAAGATGCTAAAGAACAGCGTCGAAAATTTCCCTATATTGGCGAGCGATTATCCTTAAATTTTCATGATATTGAAATTCGTTCGGTGATACAAATTTTAGCGGATTTTACCAATTTAAATATTATCGCCAATGACTCTGTTGAAGGTAATATTACTTTGCGTTTAAATGATGTACCTTGGGATCAAGCCTTTGAATTTATTTTAAAGGCGAAAGGTTTAGGACAGCGTCAAACAGGCAATGTGATTTTAGTCGCCCCTATTTCTGAAATTAATAAATTAGAAGAAGAAGAAATTAAATCAAGAAAGTTAGTTGAAAGATTAGAGCCTTTAAGAACAGAATATATACAGATTGATTATGCAAAAGCAGAAAATTTTAGAGCTATTTTATTAGGGACTTCTTCAATAGGCTCTACGGGTTGTAGTTTGTCTGATACAGCAGGTAAAGGTGGTGGAGCCGATGGTGATAATTCATCAGGAAGAGAAGGAAAAAATGGTGAAAAAAGTTTAAGTGATGATAACTATACCTTGCTATCAAAACGTGGCACAGCGATTGTTGATACCCGTACCAATACTTTAATTGTGAAAGATACAACATCGAGTTTAGATGAAATTAGCAAGATGTTGAGTATTCTGGATAGACCCGTTAGGCAGGTTTTGATTGAAGCGCGTATTGTGATTGCTGAGGAAGGCTTTGCACAAGAGTTAGGTGTTAAATTTGGTGCGGCTTATAAAGGCGGCGATGGTGCAAATACCGGGTTTGATTTAGGTGGAAGTGCTGGCGGCTCAACTAATGTGGGTGGTAATGATATTGTGAGTCCTATTTTATCAAATTTATCTGCATCGAATCCTTATGGCGCTTTGGGCATGACCTTAGCAAGTGGTGCTGATTATGTATTAAATTTAGAAATTTCAGCTTTGCAAGATGACCGACGTGCTGAGTTTGTCTCAAATCCAAGGGTTTTAACATCAGACCGTTGTAAGGCAACCATAGAACAAGGTGAAGAAATTCCTTTTCAAACCACAAGTCAGGATGGAACTACTACTGAGTTTAAAGATGCTAAAATTATTTTGGAAGTCACACCACAAATTACACCGAGTGGTAGTGTGATTATGGAGTTAAAAATTACCAAAGATGGCAGAGGGGATCAAACGCCTGGTGGTTTAGCGATTAATAAACGTGAAATTAATACCAGCGTGCATATTGCGAACGGAGATACAGTGGTTTTAGGGGGGGTTTATGAAGAAGATAAAACACACATTATTAATAGAGTGCCGTGGTTTGCTGATTTACCTTTAATTGGCTGGATGTTTAAAAAAGAACTTAATAATCATTTTAAGAAAGAGCTACTTATTTTCGTTACCCCTAAAATTATTAAAGATTCGATGAGAATGCCGCACTAAACTGCATTTAGCGTCAAAAAAGAGGATAATACCCCTTTATAAAAATAAAAATAAATTATGAATACAAAAAATATATATTTAATTGGTTTGATGGGGGCAGGTAAAACAACGATTGGACGGTTGTTAGCAAAGTCTTTAGGCTTGCCTTTTTATGATAGTGATAAAGCAATTGAAGATTTAACCGGTGTTGATATTGCTACGATTTTTGAATTTGAGGGTGAAAAAGGCTTTCGTCTCAGAGAAAATAAAATGATTAAAGAACTCACAGAGATTGAAGGCATTGTGCTTGCAACAGGTGGGGGCGTTATTTTAGATGAAGAAAATAGAACATTATTAAACAAATCAGGTTTTGTGGTGTATCTGCAATGCTCTGTGGAGCGTTTAGTCGAGCGAACTGCTCGTAATACACAGCCTCAGCGTCCTTTATTAAATACTGAAAAGCCACAAGATAAAATAGAAGCATTATTAGAAGAACGCGAAGCACTTTATCTTTCTTGTGCAGATTTTATTATTGATAGCGGTAAAATGCAGAGTAAAGCGGTTGTCAGTGAAATCCTAGCTGAATATGAGAATAAGGTATATTAAGCATGGCTACGGTAATGCAGGTTGAATTAGGTGAGCGTAGCTATCCTATTTATATTGATGCGGGAAATTTACAAGATGAAAGCTTAATTACTCGGCATATAAAATCAAAACAAGTGGTTATTGTGACCAATGAAACGGTTGCTCCACTGTATTTAGCCGCTTTATCTCGTTATTTGAATGATTTTATGCTGGAAGTGGTTATTTTACCTGATGGTGAGCAATACAAAACGCTGACTGTCTTGGATACAATTTTCGATGCTTTATTGGAAAAACATTTTAGCCGTAATGCGACCTTAATTGCATTAGGTGGTGGTGTGATTGGTGATATGAGTGGTTTTGCTGCAGCATGTTATCAGCGCGGCATTGATTTTATTCAAGTGCCGACCACGTTATTAGCACAAGTTGATTCATCGGTGGGTGGAAAAACAGGCATTAATCACCGTTTAGGAAAAAATATGATAGGGGCTTTTTATCAGCCTCAAGCAGTGATTATTGATGTTAATGTGTTAAGTACCTTGGATGATAAGCAATTATCAGCAGGTATTGCAGAAGTGATTAAATATGGCTTAATCTGTGATAGTGAGCTATTTATTTGGCTAGAAAATAATATCGAGAAGATATTAGCAAGAGAGACGGAAGCGCTAATTTTTATTATTGAGCGCTCGTGTATGAATAAAGCACGCGTTGTGGCTGAAGATGAACAAGAATCAGGGATTCGCGCTATTTTAAATTTTGGCCATACTTTTGGGCATGCGATTGAAGCCGGTATGGGGTATGGACAATATTTACATGGCGAAGCGGTTGCGATTGGAATGTGCCAAGCAGCTGATTTATCTAAACGATTAGGCTGGTTAAATGAGACTGATGTTCATCGAATTGAGACACTTTGTTTAAAAGCAGGTTTGCCTATTATGCCGCCAGAAAGTTTACTTGCTGATGATTTTATTGCAGGTATGTCGGTTGATAAAAAAAATATTGATGGTGATATTCGTTTAATTTTATTGAAAAAAATAGGTGAAGCCAGTTTACCTATGAGTGTTGAGCGAAGCTTATTATTAAAGACATTGAATGAATATGGACGTAGATAAGCAATCTATCTCAGCAATGACAAACATAAGTCATGCTAAGAAATCGCCGGTACTCAATATGTTAGGCGAGGAACGTACACAAAAGTTAAATTTATTGGTCCATTCTGTGATTAATTTGCAGGATACTTTAATTTTACGTGGTTTAGACGGCACAGGGAAAACAACGCTATTAAATCAATTTGCCGAATTAGAGATTAATAATGTTGATATTCATTATTTACAGGTACATAGTGCAACAAGCTTTGAATCGATACAATTAGATTTATGCCAATTTATTACCAGTATTTATGCGTTAAATAATCATAGTTTATCTGAAATATTAAATACGTATGAAAAAGATTATAGGCAGCTTGTTGTTTTGATTGATAATTCTGAGGAATTATTGTCGGGATTAATGAGTCATTTAGTTGAGTTTGCTTATCGACATAAAGCATTGAGATTAGTGTTTGCGATTACCCCTGATGCTTTTAATGCTAAACGAGCAAGCGAGCATATTACCTCACAAAGTACGTTTGTTGAATTGCCTTTATTAAGTCAGCATCAATCTAAACGATTTGTCCGTAAGCTGCTAGAATCAAAGAAAAAAAATAAAGTCATTTCTAGGATTGATGAAAAATTAATTCATCAAATTTATCGTGAAACACAGGGTAATTTAAGTAAAATAATAGCGATTATAGACGAGCAAAAAAAGCCTGCTGCTCAGAAAATGTCGCCTATTGTTTTACCTGTTGCGATTATATCGGCTGTGGTTATTACAATCATGGTTGGTATACGTTTATGGCCGCAAGCCACAATTAAAACAGTTGAACCTGCTGTAGAAAAACAGCGAGTGAGTCTTAAGCAGCCTAAAATAGCGACTGTTGAAAAGAAATTATTACCAACAGCAGAGCCTGTTGAGCTGATAAAAACACCCAAAATCGATACCGCTTTAATATTAGCGGCGATAGAAAATGATACGGATATTATTGTTGAAAAAAATCCGTTAGAGGCTTCAATAAAAGAGCCAGTAAAAACTGATTTATCAAAAAAAGAAGAGTCTAATTCAGCTAAACTTAAAATAAGTAAAGAACTTAAAAATCCAGTTATTGTTAAGCCTGCTGAGCGTATCAAAGAAAAAACAGTGCTTGAAAATAAGCCTGCTAAGCAAGAAGAGCTTGTTAAGCCTAAGCCGGTCAAAAAAGAAGTTGTTAAGCCAAAAACTAAGCAGAAAGTAAATTGGATAACAGCCCAAAAATTTAATCCTGCCCATTACACATTACAACTGTATACGTTATCGACTAAGCCACAATTAGTAAAAGTGCGTAAAGAGCTTAAAGCTAAAGGCTATGAGACTTATTATGTGCGTAATAAATCTAGAAAATATTTAGTATTTCATGGTAATTTCAAGTCTAAGAAAGCAGCAAAGCAACAGAGTTTGAAATTACCTGAAAATTTACAAAATGCATGGATTAGACCTTTTCGCTCTATACAAAATAGCTTGTAACACTTAATTTATTATATCGATTGAAGAACTTAATATGACTGATTTAAAAAATGACCGCTTTATTCGTGCTTTATTAAAGCAACCTGTTGATAAAACACCTGTTTGGATGATGCGTCAGGCAGGACGTTATTTGCCTGAGTATAAAAAAATACGAGCGGAAGCGGGTAGCTTTATGGATTTATGTACTAATCCTGAGTTAGCTTGTGAAGTAACACTGCAGCCGTTAGAACGGTTTGATTTTGATGCGGCTATTTTATTTTCAGATATATTAACCATTCCTGATGCAATGGGAATGGGCTTATATTTTACGGAAGGTGAGGGGCCACGCTTTAAAAATCCTATTAAAACAGCCGCAGATATTGAAAAATTACCGATTCCAGATCCTGAGCAGGAACTTAAATATGTGATGGATGCGGTACGTTTAATTCGTAAAAATTTACAAGGTCGTGTGCCTTTAATTGGTTTTTCGGGTAGTCCTTGGACCTTAGCAACGTATATGGTGGAAGGTAGCAGTAGTAAAACTTTTTCCAAAGTTAAAGGTTTAATGTACGAACAGCCTTTATTGATGCATAAATTGTTAGATAAAATTACCACATCAGTGGCTTCTTATTTAAACGCTCAAATTGCGGCAGGTGCTCAAACCGTGATGTTATTTGATACCTGGGGTGGTTCGTTGGGAACGGAAGAATATTTAGAGTTTTCCTTACGCTATGCTCAGCAGGTGCGTGAAAAATTACAGACCAATCAAGATGGACAGGTTATTCCCACTATTTTATTTACTAAAGGCGGCGGGCAATGGTTAGAGTCTATGGCGGAAACTGGTTACGATGCCTTAGGTTTAGATTGGCAAACAGATATTAATCTAGCCCGTGCACGCGTGGGAAATCAGGTGAGTTTACAAGGGAATATGGACCCGATTACACTGTATGCACCTGAAAAAGTGATTCAAGCTAAAATAGCCTCTATTTTACAAAAATATGGTTCAGGCTCAGGGCATGTGTTTAATTTAGGGCACGGTATTTTGCCAGATATGAACCCTGAACATGTAA
>CAJVYO010000116.1 GCA_913009515.1 uncultured Methylococcaceae bacterium | reverse complement strand
AAAGGTATTTTTATCTGCTCCACTAATTTAATGAATGATTTGGATGCCGCCGCATTGAGACGTTTTGATTTTAAATTAGAATTTACTTATTTAAAAGCCGAACAAGCGTGGAAATTGTTGAAAGGATTTTTGGGTGATACGGTGAATTCACTTTCTCCACGTAAGAAAGGTGCGCTGAAGAAACAATTATCAGCACTGGAATTGCTAACCCCAGGTGACTTCGCTGCAGTTAAAAGAAAGCTTACTGTTATGGGTAAAATGGATAGTGTTGAGCTGTTTATTCAAGAGCTTAAATCTGAAGTAGGTTTTAAAAATGAAGATTCACAGCGTTCTATTGGATTTACTGCTGTATTTTAATTTCCAAATAGAATCTAAATATTCAACTTTAATTGACACCCAATAATTGAACAACAAAACACGCTTTTTAAGCTCTGATAGGAATTAATAATATGAAAATTTTTGTTTATGGCACCCTATTGAAAGGACTACAGCGAGAACGCGCTTTATCCCGAAGTGATTTTTTAGGCAATGGGCATATCAAAGGAGAGCTTTACGACCTAGGACGGTTTCCTGCATTAAAAGCAGGTAACAATAAAGTTTTTGGTGAGCTGTATGAGGTTTCAGAGCAAATATTAAATCATTTTGATCAAATTGAAGGATTTAAAGCGACCAACAAAGCCGAATCACTCTACATTCGTGAAATGGTCGATTTCCATCTCGCTGATACTAGCGAAATAATCATCACTGAAACGTATTTTTACAATCGATCAGTAGTAGGTAGAAGCACCTTAATACCTAACGGTGATTACCGCGACTATCGTAGAAAACAAGGGACTTTAAATTCATTTTAACCCCGCACAGGCAGGTGCTACGGGTAAAGACAATAGTTTAACCTATAAAACCAAGTGCATTAGATGCTTTATTGGCATAGATGAATAACTGAAAAGTTAACTTATCACTATTTATAGATTACACTTTAAAAAGTATCACAATAGAGCAGAGTAACTTATCTCACGGTAAAAGCTGTTCTTATATTAACTGGCAATATTGAGGGCTCACCAGATCACATGATTATAAATGAAACTAATAAACCAAAAGATCAAACACTCACAATTCTTCATGTCACTGACCTACACTCTCATCAACCACATTACGAATGGATTGCTCAACAAAGCGAGAGCTATGATATTCTGTGTTTATCAGGTGATCTTATTGAGCACCCAAGAGAATCAGGGCAAGTTGAATGGGTCACCGCGTGGCTTAATACATTAACCAAGCCGACTTTTATTTGCTCTGGTAATCATGATATAGAAAAAGAAAGTATTAGTAATGAAGAGCTCTTAAATCTTGATAGTTCCATCGATGATTGCGATCCAATGGACTGGGATACAGACCGTTACGCCTTCACAGAAAAAGCACTACAACGTAAGGCCTCGTTCTGGATGAATACTATTCATAATAAATGGGTTTATGCTGATAATACGGTACGAAAAATTCAGCATATCACAATAGGTTGCGCCCCTTGTAATGATCCTATCCTATCTGACTTTGACCAATGCGATATTTTATTACATCACCTGCCCCCCTGAAAACACAGCAACAAGTAATCAAAAAGGCAAAGACTGGGGATGTATGGACCTCTACCTAGCATTAACACATGAGCATATTAAACCTCACTATGTACTTTGCGGACATGTTCACAAACCAAAATCTAATAAAGACCAGATTAAAAATACCATTGTGTTAAATCCAGGAGCAACGTTTGATAATGATGGCCCTAAGCATAATTATATTACCCTTTAGAAAAATAGACTGACAGAGCTAGGTATCTCATTACATAACTCGACACTTGCAAATCAATGACATTAAATTTTAAAAATAAGTGGTTGAATGAATAAAACAAAGAAAGTTAATATGACAGAAGCGCTAAAAGTTGCTAGTTGTTCAGTAGCAGAGTTATTCGCCAATCACCCAGTAAAATCACTTGATGGCGAAATTTCAGGAAAATTAATTATTCCTGAATACCAACGTCCTTACACATGGCAAACCAAAGAACTGAGTAAATTATTAAATGACTTACTCAGCTACTTTAAGAGCCTTGCTAATAGCCGAGCTAGCCATTCAAAAAGCATTCATCATAACTACTATCTTGGTAGCATTATTTTGCACCAAGAAATTAACGAAAACGAAAAAATAAAACGCCTAAATATCATTGATGGACAACAACGTGTCACTTCATTAGCAATATTAGCCTATTGGTTAAAGCATAAACAACAACCAAAAATTATTTACAATGCTCCAAGCTCTCAGCAACAAATAGCTAAAAATATTGCCTACCTAAATAAATGGCTAGCAGAGCAACACCATATTAATTTCAAAACATTAAAAAATTCAATCAACTTCGATAATATCAATATAACCTTAGTCGTTACAAACAGCGAAGATGATGCTTATCGTTTTTTTGAAACCCAAAATACAGGCGGCGTAAGATTAAATGGAGCCGATATTATTAAAGCGCATCACCTACGCGCTACCCAAACCAATATTCAAGATAACTATGCGCGACAATGGGAAGCCTTAGGTGAATTATCACCATTATTAGATTCCATTATGAAAGTGCGTTATTGGCAGGCATTTAAGTTTAAACAAATGCCATCACATAGAACACCCCATTTAATTAAAACAGAAGTCGTTAACGAGTTAGCTGAAAACTGCAATAATAAATCTACTGACAACATCGCTTATCGAAGTGTTCAGCATATAAAGCAAGACTCTGGCTGGCTTATTCATACTCCAGAAACAGGCTTTGCCATGCGGCAACCCTTAAACTCAGGCATTAATACCATTGACTACTTAAGCTACTTTGCCAACTTGAAACAAACTTTATTAATTAAAGACAGCAAAATAGCAAATCAAGATGATTTTATTGCCTTTTATTCAAACGAATTAATTCAAGATACTCACGGTACTGCTTACCTTAAACGATTGTTTGATACTGCTTTATTATTGTACGTTAGCCAATTTGGTACATCGCAATTGTTTGAAGCCGCATTATGGTTATTTAGAATGGTGTATTCACCGAGAGTGCAAAATCAAAAATCTGTCCGTGAAAGTACCATTCAAGCCTTTGTTCGAGACCATCATTTATTCGATATTATAATGATGAGCTTTAATCATCAGCAACTAGTCGATTCAATAAGGGAATTTAGCTATAAATGTGACTCAAATAATATAGAAGAGAAAAATACTAAAGGTCTCTACATAACTCGTGTAGAAACTTATTTTAATTTGAAGCTAGATAAAAAAAATATTAGTAGCACTTTCGATAATGCCCTAGTTAAAGGGATTTTAAGCAAATTAAATAAAATATAAGAGGTTTATCAATGTCAGCACTTGAGAGTGTATTATCGTCAGTCAAAACCCCTGCACAGTTTGTGAATGATGAGGAGCTGTTTTCAATCCCCAGTTATCAACGCCCTTATGTGTGGTCAGACGAAGCGATAAAAAGCTTGTTTGATGATTTATATAGTGCCTATATCAACAAGTTGCCCCATTATTATGTCGGAACACTGTTAACCGCTCAAAGTAATGATGGCACGTTTGAATTAATAGATGGTCAGCAGCGCACGACAACGCTCATGTTATTAGCTTTAGCCTGTAAGAAAAAAGGGATTGATACCCATTTAACGCGGTTCATTTATATAGATAAAGTGACTACTGCTTCAGGTGGAAAAAATGAACCTCAGTTACGTTTAGCATTTAAAATTCGCGATCAAGTAGAAGCCTATATTGGACATATAGCAGGATTAGCTGATTATGATAATAAATTTCCTGGTGAAGCCGAAGTAGAGAAAAACCCTTATCTAAAAAGACTCGCAGGTGGTTTAGCAACCTTTGAGAATTTTCTTGAACAAATTGATAACCCAGAAGAGTTTGCCAATTACGTTTATGAAAAAATGCGTATGGTGAATAATCAAATTCCACTGACAACTGATTTAAACCAATTATTCGCTACCATGAATAACTCAGGAGTTCAGCTTGAACAAGCCGATATTTTAAAATCACTGTTATTTAAAAATATCCGTAGCGATAAAGCAATTTACAACGCGATATGGCAAGCGTGTGAAAATATGGAGAACTATTTTGAACGTAATGTTCGCCAAGTATTTCCTAAAACACAATGGAGCAAATTAAAATCCACTGATTTTGCTGAGTTTGATGCAACACGATTTTTATTAAAACCGAATGAAACCAATAGCATTGAAGAATCCGTTTTAGAAAATAAAGATAATGGATTAACCATTGCGCAAATTGTTGAACAAACTCAAATAAAAATTAAAGAAGCTCCTTCTGGTTCTGATGATGAAAAAACAGAAGTCTATTGCAGGTCTATTATTAGTTTTACTCAGTTATTGCTTCATGCTTATCGCATTTATCTTCATCAAAATGAAAAAGATGATTTTGAACCACGCTTTCATGCTGACCAATTAATTAATACCTTTAAGCCATTGGTTAATGATGGAAATGAAAAAGAAATCAAGGCATTTATAGAATTCTTGTGGCAAGTGCGCTATGCCTTTGATGCTTGGGTTGTTAAATGGGTAGAAAAAGCTGATGAGGACGAAGAATTGCTTATTTTGTGTAATGTCAGCGGCTCTTATTCAAATAATAATTATTACTTTAGTCGCAGTCCATTAGAACATTCCGAAATTTCATTATTACAAATGGTGCGGCATTTTACGGCGGATAGAAATGCACAATATTGGCTAACCTCCTACTTAGGGTGGCTGGTTAAAAATCCTAATGCCGATGATAAGCAAGTTTTGAGTCAATTAGAAAGTTTGGATAATCAATTAAGCTTAGCCAATATCGAACAAAAACCTGCAAGCTATATTTTATTAAGTTGCAATTTGTCAGAAAAAGAAGAAGAAATAAATAATCCACAAAATTATTTAGATGAGTATTTAAACGAGCATCATGGCGTAAGGTTTCGTCATTATTGGTTTCAAAAGCTAGAATATTTGTTGCGTAAACATCAATCGCACTATTTACCTGATATTAATACAAATAAATTTAAGCAGTACCGTATTATTTCTCGAAACTCAGTTGAGCATGTTCATCCACAACATGAAGAGTACGATAAGCAGTTAAAAGATGGTTATTTAAACAGTCTTGGTAACTTGGCTTTATTAAATGTCAGCCAAAATTCTGCTTACAGTAATCAGGATGTTGCTAAGAAACGAATTGATTTTGAAGCGAAACCTACATTTGATTCATTAAAGTTAAAGCATATTTTTGATTTGATGGGCAATGGCAAGTGGGATGAAGCAAAGATAGAACAACACCAAAAGGCAATGATTGAGTTATTAAAGCGTCACTATACTATTGAGGTGCGCGAGAGCGTTCAAAATTCTGTGTCAGGTGTAATTTAAATATCCAGAACCTAACCTAGTATTCCTTCAAAATAAATAGCTAATTGTGACAATGCCAACGACCAATTATGGATTGGCATTGACCATTTCTTAGTGGCATTCAATATGCCAGCATACAATAATTTTAACAAGCTATTTTCATTAGGAAAGGTAGTGTTCAAAAATCAGTGTAGCTGTCATAGTTAACATCTAATATGTTTAATAGCTAAGCTAAGGGGGCTATATAGGCCATTGAATATTTGTACGTTATCATTATTGCTTCACATTACCTTCCCCCAACATATTACCCAGCTGTTCATTAATATTTTTCTGAAACGCCTGAATATTTGACGATCCTAAGTCAATTGTTGCTACAGTCAAGGTTGCAACAATGGTATCTTGTGCACCCTGCATTCCAAACTGCTTAATCACCCCTGCTTTTTGTGCTATTTTTGAATGGTGTGGATACAACAAAATAATATT
>CAJVYO010000115.1 GCA_913009515.1 uncultured Methylococcaceae bacterium | reverse complement strand
ATACGATAACATTGCCACGCGGGGTTCAATATTAAACATCATGGCCGTTTCAGCCGCACTGATTGCAATATCCGCCAGTTGTTGGGCATTTGGCTCGGGATTCACTGCACAATCACCATAAACCAGCACTCTATCTTCCAAGCACATAAAAAATACGCTGGACACAATCGATGTCGTGGGTCGGGTTTTAATAATTTGAAACGCAGGCCGAATAGTATGCTGCGTGGTATGCACTGCTCCTGACACCATGCCATCGGCATGACCGAGATGAATCATCATAGTGCCATAATAACTCACATCAGACATGGTATCGTAAGCCATATCATAAGTAATGCCTTTATCCTTACGCAGCTCATAATAAATTGCCGCATATTCATTACGCTGTTCAGAGGTTAAAGGATCAATAATCGCCACATCGTCTAACGCCAAGCCTAAGCTGTTAATTTTTTGGCGAATCTCATCCACATTGCCTAGCAAGGTAATGGTCACCACCTTTCTTAATAATAGAATTTCAGCAGCCCGTAATACACGTTCTTCAGCCCCTTCAGGCAATACAATATGCTGGCTATTTGCCTTGGCACGTTGAATCTGTTCATATTCAAACATTAACGGTGTCACCCGATGCGAATCTTGACGCTTTAAACGCTGGCGTAATTCATCGAAATTCAAATGACTTTCGACTAAACCCAGTACTGCCGCAATTTTACTGTCATCTTGTGAGTTTAATTTCGCCCGTACCGATTGCACATTCATGGTACTGGTAAAGGTATCCGTCGCCACCGACAACACCGAAAAAGGAATTTCGGTTAAGCCTGAAAATAATTTAGCCACTTCAGGAGCAACTGGCTTGCCACCGGTTAATAATAAACCTGAAATTTGCGGATAATGATTGGACGTATGAGCCATATAACAACTCAAAATAATATCCGCCCTATCGCTGGGGGTAATAATAAAATCCCCCTCTTCAATATGAGCTAAAAAATCAGGAATCTGCATGGCGGCTATTTTATACTGACCAATATAACGGCTTAAGGTTTGCTCATCACTCGATAACACCACCGCATCTAATTGTCGTACCACATTACCAATACTTGGCTTATGCAATGAAGGCTCTAATGCCACCACATACACCGGAAATTCACTATCGTGCTGATGACCAAAACGGGCATTTAATGACTCAACCTGCTCATGGGTAACGCCATTAATCACTGCTGCTAATAAATCACAATCAAATTCACGTATCGCATGATTAATACGACTCATTACATCGACTAGCTGACGATGTGTACGTCCCCGTCCTTGTATAACAGGCATTAACAAACAGCCTAAGTTATTTGCTACCTCAGCATTAAAATCGAATTCAAATAAGGCATTATTTAAACCATAATCTGGCCCAACACATAATACATGCTCACATTGTTCACTTAATAAGCGATATTTAGTCAGAATACGTTTCAATAATTCATGATATTTATTCTGTTCAATTAAAGTTTGCGCCTCTTCTTGATGACAGCCAAACATCGCTTCGTAAGGTATATCAACCGCATATCGATGACGAATTAATTCAATTAATTCATCTTTATCTTCTTCAGTATCAATAATTGGTCGAAAGAATCCTGTCTTACCCGCAGAACCTGACAACATATCCATCATTGCCAACATGATAATCGATTTACCGCTGCCTTGTTCCGCACCGGTAATATAAATATTTTGTTTATTCATAATTTAGGCATTTAATACGTCAAGAAAAAATTCAGCTTCAACAGGCTTACTGCGAAAATAACCTTGATACACATCACAGCCATGTTCTTGTAAGAAATCTAACTGCTCTTGTGTTTCCACACCTTCCGCCAATACTTTAAAACCTAAAATACGCCCCATGGCAATAATAGTCGCCGTAATCGCCTTATCACTTTCATCGGTAGTGACATCATCAATAAATTGCTTATCAATTTTTAATACATCTAACGGAAAACGTTTCAAATACGCTAACGAAGAATACCCGGTGCCAAAATCATCCATGGCTAAATGCACACCCATATCATGTAATTGATTAAAAATTTCAATAGTACGCTCTTGATTATCCATTAAACTACTTTCTGTCACTTCTAATTCTAAATATTTTGCAGGAAAGCCCGTTTCCTCTAAAATATCACGGGTAATTTGCACCATATCCACTTGAATAAATTGCTTTGATGACACGTTCACCGCCAATACAATCGGCTTATGACCGGCATCTAGCCACTCTTTTCCTTGACGGCAGGTTTCGCGTAACACCCATTCTCCTAAAGGCATAATCAAACCTGAATCTTCGGCAATGCCAATAAATTTATCAGGTGGCACTAAGCCATCTCGAGGATCTAACCAACGTACCAAGGCTTCTGCACTGATAATTTCATTACTACTAATCTTAACCTGCGGCTGGTAATACACGCGTAATTCATTATTCTCAATCGCATAACGTAACCGCGTTTCCATTTTGAGCTTCTCTAATGCCGCTCGTGTCAATTCCTCAGAAAAATAAGCATAACACCCCCGCCCATTATCTTTTGCTGCATAAAGTGCAATATCGGCATGATCCATAAGCAATTCAACATTTTTACCATGCTCAGGATAAATGCTAATCCCAATACTTGAGCCAATCGAAACCTCATCATGTTGTGACAAATTAAACGCCACACCTAAATCTTCGACAATTTTCTCAGCCACACGTGCGGCATCTTCTTTAGATCTTATTTTTTCCAACACGACAACAAATTCATCACCGCCTAAACGAGCGACCATATCGGTATCACGTATTTGATTATTTAATTTATCAGCGACCTTCTTTAATAACTCATCACCGGCTGAATGCCCTAAGGTATCATTGACCACTTTAAAACGGTCTAAATCAATCATCAACACCGCTAATATGGTGCCATTACGATGTGCTCGTGCAATACCTTGACTAATATTTTCTACCAAATAACGCCGATTAGGTAATTCGGTTAAGGTGTCATAAAACGCGAGTTGTTTAATTTTTTCATTAGCCGCTTTACGCTCGGTAATATCTTCAAATGACACCACATAATGACTGGCAAAGTTTTCCTCTTTCACCGCGGTTATCGCTGTCCAAATAGGAAAAATTTCACCGGTAATATTTTTAGCTAAGAACATTTCGCCAGACCAAGCACCTTTGCTATTCATTTCTGACCAAATATTTTGATAAAACTTATCGCTATGCTCTGACACTTTAAATATCGATGCGAACTGACCAACAATATCTTCTCGATAATAACCGGTCATTTCTTCAAACGCATGATTCGCACGAATAATACGCTTATTGGCACCGATAATAATAATACCTTCCTGCATTTCAAACGCCGTTGCCGCAATACGTAACTCCGCATCACGCCGTGCATTATCTAAAATTAATGCGCTTAAATTGCTATAACGTGAAAATAATTCTAATTCTAGTGTCGTTGGTGTAGCCGCCTCTCGATGATAAATAGCAAAAGTCCCCAATACTTTTTTATCATGATCCATAATAGGCTGTGCCCAGCATGATGCTAAATTTGCTTTACTGGCTAAATCAGCATATTTATGCCAATTATTATGAGTTTGAATATCATCAACAATGACTACTTTAGCCAATGATGCGGCTTCACCACATGAGCCAATACCCTCTCCAATTTCAATCCCATCAACCGCTTCATTATAAAAATCAGGTAAACTTGGAGCAGACAAAAGTGATAAAGTTTGACCATTATTATCTAAAGCGAAAATTGAACACAACATTTCAGGGTGTAAAGCTTCAATACCCAAGATAAATTCTTTTAAAATACAGGCTAATGACTGTCCTTCATTAACAATTTTTAAAATTTTATTATGTAAAGATAACTCATCAACATAAGTTTTAAGCGTTTTTTCATGGTTTTCATAAGACGTTTTTTTATGAAAAATAGCTTTAAAAATTAACTGTCCTGATACATCAACAACACTGCCACTCATCTCAGTGACAAATATTTCACCCTTTTTATTACGGTGCGTCCATTGAAAATCTTGCCGACCTTCTTGCACTATTTTCTTTAATAATTCCTCACATTTTTCAGCAGATAATCGACCATCATTCTGATATTCAGGTGAAATATCCTCAGCAGATAAACCCATCATTTCAGCTTTAGAGTCATAGCCTAAAAAATCTACCGCCGCCATATTGATATCAAAAATTGCTCCCTCACAATACAAAACAACAGGATCTATATCATTCTCAAATAATGACTCTAAAATTTTAGGTTTTAAGTTTATTAAATCCTGAGTGGGCGTATTATCCATTATTATATGAGACCTTATGCAGTAAAAAGATGTCTACCATTGAAATTCTTCATCATAGCATGATTAAACAAAATGACTAAATAAGGTAGAATGGCACTTTTATCGTTTTTTGCCCCCTAAATTTATGCGTACCTCTCAGTTCCCCCTTAGTACCATCAAAGAAATTCCAGCCGATGCTGAAATCACCAGCCATAAACTTATGATTCGTGCGGGATTAATCCGCAAATTAGCATCGGGGCTTTATACATGGCTACCCTTAGGCCTTAAAGTGTTACGCAAAGTAGAACGCATTGTACGTGATGAAATGGAACAAACGGGGGCATTAGAAATACTCATGCCAGCCTTACAACCGGCTGAACTTTGGCAAGAAACCGGTCGCTGGGAACAATATGGCCCAGAATTAGCCCGTTTACAAGATCGACATAATCGCGATTTTTGTTTAGGCCCTACCCATGAAGAAATTATCACCGATTTAGCTCGTCAAGAATTAAAAAGCTATAAACAACTGCCTATCACTTATTATCAAGTGCAAACTAAATTTCGTGATGAAATTCGTCCGCGTTTTGGTATTATGCGGTCGCGTGAATTTTTAATGAAAGATGGCTATTCGTTTCATTTAAGCCAAGAATCGCTGCAAGAAACCTACGATACTATGTATCAGGCTTATACTAATATTTTCACCAATCTAGGGCTAAATTTTCGAGCGGTGATTGCTGATTCAGGTTCCATAGGCGGGGCCATTTCACATGAGTTCCATGTTCTTGCAGATACCGGCGAAGATGCCTTAGCCATTTCAACCGATAGTGATTATGCGGCGAATGTAGAAAAAGCCGAAGCTATTTTAACCAACAATGAACTGGCGGAAGCCAAGCAAGAATTAAGCTTAGTCAATACGCCCAATGAACATAGCATTGCAGATATTAGCCAATTTTTAAATATCCCTGCTGAACAATGCGTTAAAACCCTTATTTATAAAGGCGAAGATGATTCACTTATCGCTTTATTATTAAGAGGCGACCACGAACTAAACGAAATTAAAGCGGAGAAAATAGCCGGCATTCTTGCACCACTTGAATTTGCCAGTGATGCTGATATTCAACAAGCGTGTGCGTGTCAAGCCGGTTCAATTGGCCCTTTTGGTTTAGAAATGCGCATTATTGCCGACCGTAGTGTCAGTGTAATGGCTGATTTTGTCTGTGGTGCCAATCAAGATGGCAAACATTACACCGGTGTTAATTGGCAACGTGATTTGCCGCTTCCGACTGAAATTTTAGATTTACGCTCAGTAGTCACCGGTGATGCGTCACCTGATGGACAAGGTACCTTGACGATTATGCGCGGTATCGAAGTGGGGCATATTTTTCAGCTTGGCACCAAATATAGTGAACAAATGAAAGCCAATGTCATTAATGAAGCCGGTAAAAGTGCAACCTTAGTCATGGGCTGTTACGGCATTGGTATTTCACGTCTGGTGGCGGCAGCAGTGGAACAATCTCACGATGATCGTGGCATTATTTGGCCCGCGAATTTAGCACCGTTTCAAGTGGCACTCTGCCCGATGAATATGCATAAATCAGAACGTCTACGCACCGCAGCGAATAAACTGTATCAAGATTT
>CAJVYO010000114.1 GCA_913009515.1 uncultured Methylococcaceae bacterium | reverse complement strand
TATTTAAATTAGGGCCGCTTAAATACAGCAAACGTCATAGTTTTTTAATTAACCCCAAGGGCATTTTAATGAAAATTTATCGTGATGTTAAAGCTGAATCACACACACAAGAATTATTACAAGATTTAAACACCTTGCAAAAAATTCAAAAATAACTTAATTATGCTGCTCTTTTATTATTCTCATTATTATGAAAATACGTGGCAATTTTTAACACCGGCTGTAAAAAAATACTGGTATTTTCTATGCCTGCTTGTTCGATTTGAACTTTAGCAGCGGCTATTATTTTATGGGCATTCTCATCACTAACTAGACACGACACAATGCCATATTCAGATAATAAATTAACGTCTTTTGCGACAATATGTGAATCAGGCGTTAAATATTGACAATAAATAATACTTAAACCTGGCGCACCGCTATCTAACATAATATCCATTAACTCATCTGCACGCTCACGCTCTACTAAAACAGATAAATTGATTTGATTTTCAAGTATTTTTTGTTCCTCAGATGGTGCTAACTCACCTAATCCTGCTGATTTCCCCGTTGAACCTACTTCGAATACGGTTTGATCACGCCAATGCTCATCACCCATCAAATGATCAATGGCAGTGACCACTTGCTGCATATTTGCCTCATGATGGTGTGCATCATAATGGCTGGGTAAATTAAATAAACCTTTATCAATCGGCACTTGATACATAAAGCCCCTGCCCGGTAAATTTAATTCCCCTGCATGAGAAATGACATCAAAAATAAGCTCTGCTTCTGATTTATCAACCACAATCGTTAGCACTTCTTTTTCGCTTTGCTTAGTAATCCGTAACCAGCCTAAACGATCTCGTAATCCTCGCCCTTCTGCATAATAAACAATAGGACCATGTCCGCCTGCATCAATTACCGCATTAGCAATTAAAGGTGTTTTATTTTTTTCAACAATACAATGAATTACGTCTAAATTTTCTTTTAAATAGCCTTCTACAACGTAGATACCTTTTGATGCCTCTTCTATTAAGCTATGATCTTTAAAGTGTCCTGCAACATACAGTTCAACACAAGGAATACTATAAACCGCTCCCATGCCTTGACGATGTAAATTACCTTCTTTAATAATAATTTGCATCACTTTATCAACCATGGTATTGGCGACTAATAAGCGTATAAAACCTTTTTCAGGACTCATTGAAGGAAAAAACTTTTTATACCAACGCTTATCTTGCAAAGTTCCTCGTGCGTGCCAGCGAATAACACTGTGTCCTGCTGCCTTTAATTGATCTAAGGTTTGTTGAACATACGCTTCAGGTAATATAGCGGTGATGGTAGATACATTCTTAATTTCTGTATACATAACAATCTCTTAAACTGATTTTAATAGTATAAATACCCTAAACTACACGGTTATTTCGGTTCGTTTTTGCGTCGCACTGGTCACTAAACCCACTGATAATACTGTCAAAATAGGCCCTACTGATGCTAAGGCTAAAACACCAAAACCATGAATAACACCGGGTACATTACTACCTACACCTAAACCTATCGCCAATACTAATGGCACCGTAATTGGCCCTGTTGTTACGCCTGCACTATCCCAGCCAAAATTAACAAATTCTTCAGTTGAAATAAAAGTTAGCACTAATAAAATCAAATAAGACGGGGCAAGAAAATAAAATAAAGGAATGTTATAAGCAATTTTTAAAATACCCGCTGCAATACCAAACCCTACTCCGATCGCAACGCTTTGCATTAATAATTGTTTAGGAAAAGCACCGACGGTAATTTTTTCAACTGTATCGCCTAACGCGTTTAAAGCAGGTTCGGCAAGTGTCGCACCATAGCCTAAAAAGAAAGCAAAAATAATGGCAACAATTTTTCCCCATTGTCCTGTTTCAAACAACGGCCCGGCATTAATCGTACTGCCCCAGATACTCACTTCAGCAAAAGCCGAGGGTACATTACCGCCTAACTGACTGCCTAATGGCGTTAGCCCTAAGGTAATACCTAAACCAAATAAACTCATACCGAGTACCGCAAATAAAACTCCCACGCCTGTTTCTTGAGGAAAATGCAGAGTTTGCTTTAAGTAATAACGTAATACTAAAAATAAAAATAAACAGAGTGGAATAATCGCACGTAAAGCCTCAATCATAGATTGCTGTAGTGCCTGCATAATATCTTTACTTGAATCCCAATGGGTTACCGATACATCTTGTTGCTCTGGTAATTTATTAATGACAATTAAAGGATTTTTAATCACAATCTGACCATTTTCAAGCACGGCTTGTCCGCCTTCTAAAACCATCGTATGATTTTTTTCCAGTTGACGACTGGTTACAAATTGATTAAATTCTTGTGTTGAAAAAGATTCACTACTCTCTGTTATCGCTTGCTGCTTAGTTTCTACAACGGCTTTAACCTGCAATTCACCTTTATAATTTGACGCTGCATAATAATCTTCTGCACTGTAATGAAAAAAGGCTAATAATAATACCGCTAATATTGGAAATAATGATGCCAGTGTCACAATACCAAAACCGGCATTATTTGAATTGCCTTTACTCACAACACGACACACCCCAATCCCTAACGCTAAAACTAAGGGTACTGTCACCGGTCCAGTCGTTACCGCACCACAATCCCAGGCTAAGCCTAGCACTGCACTTAAAACATCAATTTGGCTAAAGTAAGCTGAAATAGTCAATAATAATAAAACAGCAGGAATAATTAATATTTTTAACGACCAACCATAAAAAAACCGCAGCATACCTAATAATACCGCGAGGCCAACACCGATACCCACACACATCACTAATTGCCCGGAAAACTCATTCAGCAATGAATAAAGTAACGGGGCTTTATCTGGGTCAACACCACTGCCTGCCGCTTTTAACACCGCAATAGCTGGCTCGGCAAAGGTCGCTCCAATACCCAATACAAAGGCAAAAGCGAGAATAACCGGTTTACCTGATTTATGCGGAAAAATAGAACCAATGGCTTCGCCTAAGGGCATTAACCCTAGCCTCAAGCCTTCCATGAAGAACATTAAGCCCATCAATACCGTCAAAATCCCTAAAGCAATCATCAAACTATAAACAATAGGTAATTGTAAAATTAATAGCTGAAAGACCATTAAATAAGCAACAATAAACCAAATACTCTTACATTGATCAAAAAAATGCCGTTTAAAATAAGGATATAGTAAACGCAAGGTTATTTTTAAACTTAATTTAGTCTGTGATTTTTTCATTATTGCCAACGTATTAATAAATTACAAATTACAATCAGGCTATACAATCCTTGTAAGTATTACTTACTAATCGTTGACCATGCAATTTCCCAAGTATCATTTTGATAAAAATCAGCAGGTTTTTTTAAAGCACCTGATAATATCTGTGTTAGCGTATTTTCAATCACGCCAAAAAAATAACAATACGCTCGTTGTGAATCAACGGTTTTTATTTCTTCTGCTTTAATGCCGCCATGTAAAATTCTTAAAATCTTAATAAAAGGCGGCGTTTCCATTAATTTTATTTCATCAGGTAAAAATTCATTTACATTCAGTAATAATAAAAATCGCATAATATCCGGTGCATCATCTGTTAAACGAAACCATAAATCCACAATTTCTCTTAACTGCTCAGATGATTTGCGATTACGACGACGAATATCGTCAATTGATACACTCAATCTATCAATAATCCAAGTATATAATGCTCGGGCAATTTCTTGTTTATTTTTAAAGTGTTTATATAAAGCAGCGCTATTTTTTACGCCTGAAAGTTCAGCAATATCAACTAATGAAGTATTAAAGTAACCTTTTTCCGTAAATAATTTTAAAGCTGCTAATAAAATATCATTACTCAGCTCTTCCTTAGTTTTTTCTATCGAGACTTCTTTTGTAGTTTCAGTTTCCGGTTGCATATTATTTTTATTTTTCAGCTTTATTCAAGCTTTGTTTTTTATTATTAGTAATAGTCGCTAGATAAAATAAAGCCTTTATCGATACGACTCAATTATTCAGTTTTTAAACTGCTATAGGCGGATTTCAAATAACTTATCATGGACCACAAAGTTAAAATAACCGCGATATATAACATCGCCAAACCAAACTGTTGCATCGACACGCCTGCTATAGTGTCGCGATATAATAAACACGCTATCGCTAACATTTGTGCTGATGTTTTCCACTTCCCCATTGATGATACTTTCACTGTCGCACGTTGACCTAATTCAGCCATCCACTCACGCAATGAGGAAATAATAATCTCTCTACCAATAATAATCGCGGCAGCTATCGTCATCCAAAGACTGGACTCACTCTCTACCAATAAAACTAACACACAGGCAACCATAATTTTATCAGCTACAGGGTCTAAAAAAGCCCCGAGCTTTGTTTCTAGTTGCATTTTTCTTGCTAAATAACCATCTAACCAATCCGTAAAACTCGCAATAAAAAAAATAAACGTCGTTGCAATATTAGAATATTCCCATGGTAAATAAAAAAACACCATGATAATGGGAATAAGCGCAATGCGTAATAACGTTAATAAGGTTGGTATATTTAATTTTTCTATCATTTTTAATAATGGCAGATGTTATATTTAATTTTCTAATAAGCGGTCCATATCCTTATGCCACTGCTCAATTCTTTAATAAAATTTATCACTTATCAAACTCAAGTGTTAAGCTATTGTTGCCAATAATCTTTATATTTTTCTACACTTCTATCATACCATTATTTCAATTCAAATAAGGCTTAGACTCTAAAACTCACTAAAAAATAGTCATAAAAAAAGGGCCTCACGACCCTTTCTTTGTTCAATTTACGCTTTCTTTATTCAGCCTGTGCTGTTTCAACTTCTTTCATACTCAGTCTAACGCGTCCCTGACGGTCAATTTCTAATACCTTCACTTTAACCACATCGCCTTCAGTCAATTTATCACTGACTTTATCAACATGTTCATTGGTAATCTGAGAAATATGCACTAAGCCATCTTTACCCGGTAAAATCGTAACAAATGCCCCAAAATCCATTAGGCGGGCAACTTTACCTTCATAAATTTTACCGACTTCAACTTCAGCGGTAATCTCTTCGATAATTTTACGAGCTGCCTCGCCTGCTGCTTTATCAACTGACGCAACATTAACCACGCCTTCATCGGTTAAATCAACAGTCGCCCCTGTTTGCTCAGTGATGCTACGAATCGTTGCTCCACCTTTACCAATGACTTCACGAATTTTACTTGGGTCAATTTTAAAACTAATAATACGCGGAGCAAAATCAGACATTTCATCACGCGTATCTGATAAAGCTTTATTCATTTCACCTAAAATATATAAACGTCCGGCTTTAGCTTGTTCTAAAGCAGTCGTCATAATTTCAGAGGTGATGCCATCAATCTTAATATCCATTTGCAAAGCAGTAATGCCTTGCTCAGAACCGGCTACTTTAAAATCCATATCACCTAAATGATCTTCATCACCAACAATATCAGATAATACCGCAAAATCATCTTGCTCTTTAATTAAGCCCATTGCAATCCCAGCAACCGGTGCTTTAAGCGGCACACCGGCATCCATTAAGGCTAAACTGGTACCACAAACTGAAGCCATTGAGCTAGAACCATTCGATTCTGTAATCTCAGACACCACACGCAGCGTATAAGGAAAATCAGCCATATCGGGTAAGACTGCTTTAACACCCCGTTTTGCTAAACGACCATGACCAATTTCACGACGTTTCGGTGAGCCAACAAACCCTGTTTCCCCTACACTGTAAGGAGGGAAGTTATAATGCAACATAAATGATTCTCTATATTCACCGGCTAATGCATCAATGATTTGTGAATCACGTTCTGTACCTAGTGTTGCAACCACTAACGCTTGCGTTTCACCACGTGTAAATAAAGCTGAACCATGGGTTCTTTCTAACACACCGGTACGCACAGAAATAGGACGCACTACATCTAAATCACGACCATC
>CAJVYO010000113.1 GCA_913009515.1 uncultured Methylococcaceae bacterium | reverse complement strand
AATGAATATTTTCCGCATCCAAACTAACAGGCGGCTCCATCGCAATAAAGGTTAAAATTTGCAATAGATGATTTTGCACCATATCACGCGTTTGCCCTGATTTATCAAAATAGCCCCAACGTCCTTCAATACCTAAATCTTCCGCAACGGTAATTTGAATATGGTCAATCGCATTATGATCCCAATTGGTGGTAAAAATAGAATTACCAAAACGTAAGGCGAGTAAATTTAAAACCGTTTCTTTGCCTAAATAATGGTCAATACGACACACTTGATTTCCGGTAAATACCTTGGCAACCGCATCATTAATTTCTTTTGATGAGGCTAAATCATAGCCAATCGGTTTTTCCATGACCATGCGTGATTCAGGTGTTAATGCACCAGAAACGCTTAAACCAGTACAAATACTGGTAAATAATGAAGGTGGCACTGAAAAATAATTAATCATGGTGCGATTTTCTTTATCAACCACCGCATTTAACTGTTTATATTCTTCAGGGTTATTTAAATCAATTTTCACATACGTCATGCGTGCTGAAAAGCGTTGCCAAACCTCATTATCACGCGGATGTTTTAGAAAATTATCTAAACAAGTATTCGCCGCATTCACTAATATTTCAGTGCCGCCCTCTTTACGACCTACACCAATAATTTTAGTATCAGGCTCTAACAAATTCGCCTTATCAAGCTGGTATAAACATAATAATAATTTTCGCGTTGATAAATCCCCTAACACCCCGAAAATCACTAAATCACAAGGTTTAAAGCTTTTTTTCTGTTTCATATTAAGAACCTACTTATTTTAAATAATTTAAAGACTACGCGCAGCTAAAAAGGCTTGTTCAGATAATGCACTCCATTGAGAGACTTCGCCTCTAAATTTAGTAAACGAATCATATATTCTCCGCGCCATCGGGTCTTTATTTGCTAATTCTAGTACCACTTCATCTGATAATTGCTTTAATGTTTTTAACACATCGTTAGGCAGAGCTCTTAATTGAACCCCATGTTTATCGACTAAGGTATTCAAGGCTTGATTATTACGCGCGGTATAATCCGACAGCATATCCATATTCACTGCTTTACACGCTGCTAATACAATACTTTGTAAATCTTTGGGCAATTCATTAAACGCATCTTTATTAATCATCGCCTCCATAGTAGAGCCCGGCTCATGCCAACCTGGGTAATAATAATACTTTGCAACCTTATGGAAACCAAACGCTAAATCATTATAAGGCCCCACCCATTCCGTTGCATCTAACGCACCTGATTGTAATGACGTAAATAATTCGCCCCCTGGAATATTAACCGTTGTACCACCAGCACGGCGTAATACTTCACCCCCTAAACCAGGAATACGCATTTTTAGGCCTTTTAAATCTGCCACGGTTTTAATTTCACGATTAAACCAGCCTGCCATTTGCACACCTGAATTACCGGCTGCTGCAGGAATTAAATTAAACGGAGCATATAACTCTTGCCATAATTCCATACCACCGCCGTAATACAACCATGCATTCATTTCTTGAGCGGTTAAACCAAACGGTACCGCTGAGAAAAATTGCGTGGCTTCAGATTTTCCACGCCAATAATATGCACCCGCATGACCTATTTGTGCTGTGCCTTTAGACACCGCATCAAACACTTCAAAAGCAGGCACTAATTCATTCGCCCCATAGACTTTGACTTTGATACGACCGCCACTCATCTCATTAATCATTTTGGCTAATAAGTTCGCCCCTGAACCCAAACCTGGAAAATTTTTTGGCCAGGCGGTGACCATTTTCCATTTATATTTTGCTTTCGCTTCAGCAACACTAGGAATAGCTAAAGAAGCCCCTAATGCTAGACTGGTAGCACCCGCTTTACTGATAAATTCACGTCTTTTCATATTCTCAATTATCTCTATTAGAACCTAAAACCTAATGAGGCATTATATTTCAAATCATTTGCATCGGTTTCACTGGTATCGTATTCATTACGTAATCCTAGCTTCAATGCTAAGCCTTTTAAAAAATCTAAATCATACGCCCATGTTAAATTAGTGACATTTCTAAATTCGCCCGCATCAGTCACACCAGGATAAATATAATTAAAGGCACTTAGTGTTTGGGTCTCATTAATCTGCCATTCAAAATCTAAACCCAGCATAATTTCAAAATTTTGCGTATCTTTCGTGATATAAGTGCCTTCAACATCTGGGTTAAAATCTGCGGTATTATTAGGATTATCTATTTTAGTACCAAATTCAAAGATACCCGTGCCACCCATTCTTGCAGAAATATCGAACTCATCTGATTTTAAAATTTTATAGGCCGGCCCGACTGATACCTGCAAGCGATGCTCCCAATCTCTAAATTGATCCCAGTCATACACTGTCGATACAAAACCAAACCATGAGGTATTTTTAAAATACCAATCCTTGACTAAGCCCATATTAAATTTATTTTCAGTTGCCGTGCTTTCGTCAGCACTATATAAGTAAAAACTTTTAAAATCCCACTTACCCCTATCATCTTCATAATTAGTATTAAAGGCGGTACGAAATTTCATATTATTGGTCGAACCTGACGCCCCGGTTAAACCAAATTCTATTTCACGATTCCAATCAATTAAAAATCCTGAGCCAAATACCCCTGTATCCGCTGGCTCAACCTCGACAGTTGTTAAATTCAGTGCAGCAATATTACTTATCTGTGATTTATCAATGCTTTGTTCACCAAAAATCGGATGCGTAAAACTAAGCGTGGTTTCAGTTTGCTGAGTAATCTCAACCTCCAACCTATCACCATTAGTAAATTCAATCCGCTCGGCTTGCGCCGATAATGACAAACATAAGACACTCGCTGTTAACCCTATTTTTTTCATATTCACACTATATAAATCCATACTTAAATTAAGAACTAAACTCATTGGATATTTTTTGCAAATCAACCGCGAGTGCTTCAACCTTATGACTTGCCGCTGAGGTGTTTTTAATATTTTCTGCGGTCATATCCGCATCATTATTAATCAAATGGACATTATCGGTAATATCGCTTGCGACAACGCTTTGCTGTTTAGTTAAACTGGCAATATTAGTCCCCATATTTGTCACCGTGACAATCGTGTCGGTAATATCTCTAAATACCACACTCACTGAACTCGCATGCTCGACACTTTCGCCACTATAAACAGCACTTTTATCCATCACCGATACTGCATTTTTCACACCTTGTTGCAAGGTATCAATCACCGTTTTAATCTCTAAGGTTGACTGTTGTGTTCGCCCTGCCAAACTACGCACTTCATCGGCAACGACTGCAAAACCACGTCCTTGCTCACCTGCTCTTGCCGCTTCAATCGCCGCATTTAAAGCTAATAAATTGGTTTGTTCAGCAATATCACTAATTACATTTAACACCACTCCAATTTCATTGCTATCGTGTTCTAATTTCTTAATCACATCCGATGCACCGGCTATTTCATTGGCTAATAACTTAATTGAATCAATCGTCTTAGATAAAATAGTACTGCCTTGTTCTGCTACATCACCTGCCGACTCAATCGCCACATTGGTTTCATTAACATTTTTAGAAATATGACTAATTGAATCCTGCATTTCAGTCATAGCCTCCGCAACATGTTGCGTACCTTCATGTTGATGCAGTACAGTTTTTGTAACAGCAATATTGGTTTTATTTAGTGCTTGTACTTCAGACAATAAATTATTAGCCGACTCTGAAATGTCATCAATCATACTGCGTGTAGAACCCATCAACGCATTACATTGCACGCCTAAATCAGATATTTCATCGTCACCGGCAACGGGAATATGAATACTAATATTGCCTTTTGCTGCACCGACTATTGCCTTATTAACCGCTAATAAACGCTGTTTAATCGCCGTCATTTTAAACAGAATAATCACCACAATCAGCAATAAAGCCGTTGCTAATAAACCCACTATTTTAAATGCCAATAGCTGTCCTTGCTCTACCTGCTCTTGAATATCTACGTCTACGGATAATACACCGCGTACATCACCTAGCTTCCAATCATCTTTGGGCGTATCAGGATGACTATTATGACAATTCACACACCCTTGTGCACTCATGGTATCGGCAATAGCAACCCGTACTATTTCATGATTATTCCGTACTTCAACTTTAACAAATGCCTCTTTTGGGGCTTTATTTAAAGCCTGCCAGCTTTGCTGTTGATAGTCATCTAGTTGTTCGGATGCACGATTAGGAAAAGGAAACGCACTGTATAACTTTAGTTTTATACCTGTTTCTGCCAGCTCATGACTTAAATCATGAATCATAGTAGCAGGCAAAGGCACTTTATCTGCTTGATTTTTATGTTTAATCGCCGGTGAAATACCGTTTATTTTGACGACTTTTTTAATAACATTGATAGTGTAATACTTGCGAATCACTTTAAAACTATTAATATTTTTCTTTGATGAATGAATGGCATTATTAATCGCATTCTCTTTAATCATCTCAGGCACATAAAAGCTAATCACACCTAAACTGATCACCAACAATAATGCCACTGGCACTAGCAACTGCAATAAAATACTATTTTTAACTGCACTCATAAATTTATCTCACCATCAAACTATTAATCGCCCTGTTCATACAAGCGACTGATTATAGCACCTATCCTTGTTCGCATAAAAAAGGCCACTTAACGTGACCTTAACATTAAAACGGGCTACCATTTTAAGAAGGGACAGCGTAGGCTGAGGGATAACTTTGGTACGCAGGCCTTTAGCCTGCATTCATAAAAGGCAGGCTAAAGACCTGCGTACCAACTACATTTTGCATCGTTCCCATGCTCCAGCGTGGGAACGATAAATATTATCTGTCCCGTCTTAAGTTGGTAGCCTAAAATACAGTTACTCAACTCTTCTATTTCGCCAATTAAGTAAAAGCAAATGTTACGAATCAATGAACTCAAATTACCGTTAGCTCACAGCGATGCTGATTTACCCACGGCTATTATCGATAAATTACAAATTTCAGCTCAAGAGCTACTGAGTTTTACTATCTTTAAACGCAGCTTTGATGCCCGTAAAAAAGCAAATATTTTACTCATCTATCAAATTGATGCGACCTTGACCGATGCAGCCGAAAAAGCCGTATTAGAGAAATTTCCCGAACAATCTACCGTTAAGCCCTCGCCTGACACGCGCTATCAATTTGTGACGCAAGCAGCGGCTGATTTTCCAAATGCAAACCAACAACGCCCCATTATTATAGGCTTTGGACCGGGCGGCATGATGTCAGCGTTGATTCTCGCACAAATGGGCTTTAAACCTATCGTCTTAGAGCGTGGCAAAGAAGTCAGACAACGCACTAAAGACACCTTTGGACTTTGGAAAGACCGTCAACTCAATACCGAATCTAACGTGCAGTTTGGTGAAGGCGGTGCTGGCACATTTTCAGATGGCAAATTATATAGCCAAGTCAAAGACAAACGCCATTTAAGCCGCAAGGTATTAACGGAATTTGTTAAAGCGGGTGCACCTGAAGAAATTTTAATGATTAACAAGCCGCATATCGGTACTTTTAAACTGGTCACGATGGTTGAAAAGATGCGGGCTGAAATCATCCAATTAGGCGGTGAAATTCGTTTTGAACAAAAAGTCGAAAAACTACTCCGCGATGAAAGCAGTGATGGACAAGGACAAGTCAAGGGTGTGTCATTAAACAGTGGTGAAATTCTGCACAGCCGCCACATTATTCTCGCCATTGGTCATAGTGCCCGTGATAGCTTTCAAATGCTATTAGATGAGGGGGTGTATATTGAGCCAAAACCGTTTTCAATTGGCTTTCGTATCGAGCATCCACAATCTGTGATTGATAAAGCGCGTTTTGGTGAGCAAGCAGGCAATCCGATACTCGGAGCCGCGGATTATAGTCTGGTGCATCATTGTAAAAATAACCGCAGTGTTTATAGTTTTTGCATGTGTCCCGGCGGCACAGTGGTAGCGGCAACGTCAGAAGAGAATGCAGTGGTCACTAACGGCATGTCACAATATTCACGCAATGAACGCAATGC
>CAJVYO010000112.1 GCA_913009515.1 uncultured Methylococcaceae bacterium | reverse complement strand
AATCTAACCCCGGTCTATCAGTCATCGGACGTGGGAAAGTAAAACGCGAGGTATCACCTTGTTCTGCTAGTTTAGATAATAAAGGTCCGCCAGGATAAGCCAAACCGAGTAATTTTGCTGTCTTATCAAAGGCTTCACCTGCCGCGTCATCTAATGATTCACCGAGTAATTTATATTGCCCAATGGCTTGTACATCAACCAATAAAGTATGCCCGCCTGACACCAGCAAGGCGACAAATGGAAATTCAGGCGGCGATTCTTCTAACATCGGCGCTAATAAATGCCCTTCCATATGATGGACGCCAATCGCAGGAATATCCCATGTCCATGCCAGACTTTTAGCGGTAGCCGCACCGACCATTAACGCCCCTACCAAGCCCGGCCCTGCGGTATAAGCAATGCCATTAATATCGGTGCGATTTAACTGGCTACGCTGCAAACATTCATCGATTAACGGAATGAGTTTACGAATATGGTCACGCGAGGCGAGTTCAGGCACAATGCCGCCATATTCATTATGCATTGCAATCTGACTATAGAGTGTATGCTCAATAAGTCCTTTTTCGCTGTGATAAAGAGCGACCCCTGTTTCATCACAAGAGGTTTCTATGCCTAAAATATACATGAGTTTTTGATTTTAAAATAGTTGGCTGATATAATCGAGGGTTTCGCTGGCTAGCTTGTTAATAAATAAGCCTTAGCGTTAGCAAAACAAATTTTAGCAAACTGGAAAAAATTATGCCTTCAATTAAAGTAAAAGAAAACGAACCTTTTGATATTGCTCTGCGTCGCTTCAAACGCTCTTGTGAAAAAGCAGGTGTTTTATCTGAAGTTCGTCGTCGTGAATTCTACGAAAAACCAACAGCAGAACGTAAACGTAAAACAGCGGCTGCGGTAAAACGTCATTTGAAAAAATTATCACGTGAACGTTATGCATTGAAAAACTTACGTCGTGGCCGTCCTCAGTTATAAGTTTATATTATGAGCACTTTACAGGCACGTCTTAAAAATGAAAGAACGCTGGCTATGAAAAGCAAGGATAAAGACCGTTTAGGTGTTATCCGCTTGATTATGGCAGCGATTAAGCAGCAGGAAGTCGATCAACGTATTGTTTTAGATGATGCTCAAGTCATTAATACGCTTGATAAAATGCTTAAACAACGTAGAGAATCGATTAAACAATATCGTGATGCTCAGCGTGATGATTTAGCCGATGTTGAAGCACAAGAAATTGTCGTTATTCAAGAATTTTTACCGCAAGCACTCACTGAAGATGAAATCACTGCGCTAGTACAAGCAACGATTACTGAATGCGATGCCAGTTCTATCAAGGACATGGGTAAAGTAATGGGTATTTTAAGACCCAAGATGGTGGGACGCGCTGATATGTCAGTGGTGAGTACAAAAATCAAGGCTTTATTAAACGCCTAAAGGATAAAGTATGGCGGGCATGATTCCGCGGTCATTCATTGATGATTTACTCGTTAGAGTCGATATTATTGATTTGATTGATAGTTATGTACCTTTAAAAAAATCGGGAAGTAGCCATGTGGCTTGCTGCCCTTTTCATACTGAAAAAACGCCTAGTTTCGCTGTCACTCGAAGTAAGCAACTGTATCATTGCTTTGGGTGTGGCGTAGGCGGCAATGCCATTAGTTTTTTAATTGACTATAACCACTTAAATTTTGTTGAAGCCGTTGAAGAACTTGCTGACTTTATGGGATTGGATGTCCCTAAAGAAACTAATACCCATCATACGACACAAAAACAAGATAATAGCGGTGATATTTTACAAACGCTGACACTGGCTAATCAATTTTATATCGCGCAATTAAGAGAGCATAGCATTGCTCAAACGGCGATTGATTATCTTAAAAAAAGAGGCATTAACGGCAAAATTGCCCAACAGTATCAAATTGGCTTTGCCCCCGATAGTTGGGATAATATCAGCCAACAATTTACCGCAAAACAAGTGGTTGATGCAGGTTTAGCCAGCGAGAAACAAAATAAAAGTGCTTACGATCGTTTTCGTGGCCGCATTATGTTTCCAATTCGTGACCGGCGTGGTCGTGTGATTGCCTTTGGCGGTCGCGTACTTGATGATTCACAGCCTAAATACCTGAATTCACCTGAAACCAGTGTGTTTCACAAAGGCCGTGAAGTATATGGTTTATATGAAGTTTTAAAATGTAATCCAAAACCTAAACAAATTGTGATTGTTGAAGGTTATTTAGATGTGATTGCATTGGCTCAATTTGGTATCAATTATGGGGTAGCAACCCTCGGTACTGCGATTTCACAAGCGCATTTAGAACTATTATTTCGTTTTAGTCCGCATATTATTTTTTGTTTTGATGGCGACAAAGCAGGACGTGAAGCCTCATGGCGGGGAGTATTATCTGCCCTACCCAGCCTTAAAGATGGACGACAAATTAAAATCATGCAATTAGACTCAGGCGTTGACCCTGATGATTTTATTCGACAACAAGGCTGTGAACAGTTTGAACAAGCCATAACAGATGCTCAAAGTTTATCTGAATTCTTTTTTGAACGCCTAAGTTTAGGGCTGGACTTAGAACATATGGAAGGTAGAGCCAGCTTAGTCAATAAAGCAGAGGGCTATTTAAAAACCTTACCCGATGGCATTTTTAAAAATTTAATGGTGGAAAGATTACAAAACCTAACCAATATTCAAGGTTTAACGATTTCCCCTCAAACTAGTGATAAACACGTTGCAGTAAAACGTAAACAAAAATTAGCCGATAGTAACCTATCACCGGTTAGGCGGGCGATTTCGTTATTATTGCAAAACCCTAAATTAGTGGCTGACATCAATGAAAAAAACATCAATTGGTCTCAACTAAAATTAGCAGGAGCCGATTTACTACAACGACTGGTTGAAATTATTAATCAGCACCCCGATATTAATTTACCAAGATTAATTGAATATTTTCGTGGTGAACAAGAAGAACGTTATATTAATATTATGATGAACCATGATTTTCCTTTATCAGGGGCGGCTTTAACGGCTGATTTTATAGGGGCGATTGAACGATTACAGCAACAAGGTAAAGAAAACTGCCTCAATGAACTGATTGCTAAAGAAAAAGCAAGCGGTTTAGATGCAAGCGAACAACAACAATTATTAACCATGTTAGGCGACCGATAACATATTTTTAATCTCCATTAACATGATATTTTCAAGAGTGAATAATGAATCAAGAACAACAACAATCTCAGCTTAAGCAATTAATTGCCCGCGGAAAAGCACAAGGTTATTTAACCTATGCCGAAGTAAATGACCATTTACCAAGTGATATTGTCGATCCTGAACAAATTGAAGATATCGTTAGCATGATTAATGATTTAGGGATTAAGGTGCATGAAAATACCCCTGAAGATACCGATGATTTATCGAATAATGAAGTCACATCAGATGATGATGCTGCCGATGAAGTTGCTGCATTAGCGGCGATTGATAGTGAATTTGGCCGCACCACTGACCCCGTTAGAATGTATATGCGGGAAATGGGTTCAGTGGGTTTATTAAGTCGTCCTGAAGAATTAAAAATCGCTCGTCGTATCGAAGCCGGTCAACGTCAAATCGTTTGTACCGTAGCTCGTTCTCGTTTTGTCATTGAAATGATAGTCGCTGATTTTAAAACCATCGGTACTGAAGATGGCCTGCGTTTAAGTGACATCATGACCGACTTTATTGATCTTGATGCACCTGATTATGACGATTCAAAAGTGGCAGCTATTCCTGCTCAAGTCGCGGCGGCAAAAGGTCAAATCGTCGTAGAGCCTGAAGAAGAGGAAGAGGAAGAACCTAAAGGTATTACGCTTGAAGAAGCGGAAGAAAAAATAATCACTTTAGAAGCGTGTTACGCTGAATACGAAATAATCTTAAAGAAACATGGCTATAGCCATAAAAAAACTGAACAAGCACAAGATAAGATAGCTAATTGTTTTTTAGAAATAAAATGGACACCGCTATACTTTAAAAAACAAGTCAATACGATTACCAGTATTACAGAAGAAATTCGCACACAAGAACGTAATTTACTCGCACTTTGCGTTAAAAAAGCCGGTATATCTCGTACTGACTTTATTGATGCTTTCGTCGGCAACGAAACTAATCCTAAATTTCTGATTAATTACACCAGCAAAGACGATGAAACCGCGACAATCTTAGCCGCTCATCTAAAACAAATTAAAAAAGCCCAAGCCTATTTAAGCGAAATTGAAGAAAATCATAAATTACGCATTAGCGAATTAAAAGATATTAGCCGTCGTTTATCCATTGGCGAAGCAAAATCTCGCCGTGCTAAAAAAGAAATGATTGAAGCGAATTTACGGTTAGTGATTTCAATTGCTAAAAAATATACTAACCGTGGCTTACAATTTTTAGATTTAATCCAAGAAGGCAATATTGGCTTAATGAAAGCAGTGGAAAAATTTGAATACCGTCGCGGTTATAAATTTTCGACTTATGCAACCTGGTGGATACGTCAGGCGATTACGCGTTCAATTGCAGATCAAGCCCGTACCATTCGTATTCCGGTACATATGATTGAAACCATTAATAAGCTCAATCGTATTTCACGCCAAATTATGCAAGAAAAAGGCCGTGAAGCCATTCCTGAAGAATTGGCAGAATATATGGATATGCCAGAAGAAAAAGTACGCAAAGTCTTAAAAATTGCCAAAGAACCTATTTCAATGGAAACACCTATTGGCGATGATGAAGATTCACATTTAGGCGATTTTATTGAAGATTCAAAGATGCTTTCTCCAGTCGATTCTGCTACAATAGCTGGTTTGAAAGAGTCAACTCAAAGTGTCTTAGCCGGTTTAACCGCGAGAGAATCTAAAGTTTTGAGAATGCGATTTGGTATTAATATGAATACTGATCACACCTTAGAAGAAGTTGGCAAACAATTCGACGTTACTCGTGAACGCATTAGACAAATTGAAGCGAAAGCCTTACGCAAATTGCGTCATCCTTCACGCTCAGATCAATTAAAATGCTTTTTAGACGTTGAATCGTAACAAATTTAGGGCCCTTAGCTCAGTTGGTTAGAGCATCCGACTCATAATCGGCAGGTCCCCAGTTCGAGTCTGGGAGGGCCCACCATCATATTTAAAAAGGTTGCTTTGCAGCCTTTTTTTTTACCTGAAATTTATGGCTTAAAAGCATAATGTTTCACTTAGGAATACGCACAAAATAATATTGATAATTCGGGGCGTAGGCCTTTAGCCTACCTATTCTAAATAGTAGACTAAAGTCTACGCCCCAAATATCATTATTTTATGTACTTTCCTTCACACACTATATTTATCCCTTATAGAAGAAAGGACCATAATTATGAGTAACAATTATATTTTTACCTCTGAATCCGTTTCAGAAGGTCATCCTGATAAAGTCGCTGATCAAATTTCAGATGCGATTTTAGATGCTTTATTAGCCAAAGACCCTGATTCACGGGTTGCTTGTGAAACACTGGTTAAAACAGGCATGGTTATTATTGCCGGTGAAATTACCACCGATGCGTGGGTCGATACTGAAAGTATTGTGAGACAAGTCGTTAAAGATATTGGTTATAACAGTTCTGAAATTGGCTTTGATGCTGAAAGCTGTGCGGTTTTAAATGCCATTGGTAAACAATCTGCTGATATTGCCATGGGCGTTGATGATGCTGACGACCGCGAACAAGGTGCCGGCGATCAGGGCTTAATGTTTGGTTATGCCAGCAATGAAACTGATGTACTGATGCCAGCCCCGATTACTTATGCCCATCGTTTAGTTAAACGCCAAGCTGAAGTACGCAAAAATGGCAGCCTAGCATGGCTACGTCCGGATGCAAAAAGCCAAGTCACTTTTCGTTATGAAAATAATGTCCCTGTTGCGATTGATGCGGTGGTGCTATCCACCCAGCATTCCCCAGACATAGGTGGCAAAGCTTTAGAAGAAGCGGTGATGGAAGAAATCATCAAGCCAACGCTACCTGCTGAATGGTTGCATAGTGGTACCCAATACTTTATTAATCCAAC
>CAJVYO010000111.1 GCA_913009515.1 uncultured Methylococcaceae bacterium | reverse complement strand
TTTTAATCCTTCAATCGCTTTTCTAACTTCTTCTGCAAATATTTTCGCACCCGCCAACGGTGTACTGGGTAAAATAAAAATAAATTCCTCCCCCCCATAACGACAGGCCAAATCTGTCGGCCTTGCTGTACCTTGCTTTAACGCTTTACCTACTTTTTGCAAGCATTCATCGCCTGCCTGATGCCCGTAACTATCGTTATACACTTTAAAGAAATCAATATCACAGATAACAACTGATAATGACTGTTTATTACGGGTTGCTAATTTAAATTGAGCCGCTAGCGTTTCATCAAAATGGCGGCGATTACTTAAGCCTGTTAATTGGTCAATGAGTGATAATTGCAATAAATATTCATTAGCCGCTAATAAATCTTTTTCTGCTGATTTTAATTTTTCACGCATTAAATAAATACGTTCCATCGCTTTAATTTCAGCCTTTAAACGTATAGGTACAATGGGCTTCATCAAGTAAGCATCACCGCCTGACATGATACCTTTTTCATAAGACTGATCATCAATTAACGAGGTCAAAAATATAATAGGAAACCAATCTGCACACAAATCCCTAATTTGACGTGTCGCTTCAATGCCATTAATACCCGGCATTTCAATATCCATTAAAATTAAATCGACATCTTTACTATTACGATCTGTCATGTATTCAACCGCATCTGAACCCGAGCCTACTTCAGTCACGTCATGCTGCAGATCTTTAATACATTGAGAAACAACCAAACGAATCGCCGCACTATCGTCAACAATTAAAACATTCATTCTTAATCCTAATTACATTAATTTTATAACTCTAAAATATCCAAACCAGTTTGTTCGTTATCAATACCAGCATCATGCTCACTCGTTGTTTCATTTAATTTTAAACCCATAAAATCAAACAAATTTGAATCCATTAACTGTGACGGAGCTATATTTTGTAAACCCGAAAAAATACTTTCTAAACGCCCTGGAAATTGTTGATCCCACCCTGCCAACATCACCTTCATCGCTTGACGCTGTAAATTTTCTTGCGAACCACATAAATTACACGGAATAATAGGAAACTGCTTCGCCTCAGCATAAAGCTCAATATCTTTTTCTTTACAATATGCCAAAGGTCTAATCACCATATTATCCGCTTTATCATTTAATAATTTAGCAGGCATAGCTTTAAGCTTACCCGCATAAAATAAATTCAGAAAAAATGTCTCTAAAATATCATCGCGATGATGCCCCAACGCAATTTTAGTCACGTTATTTTCTTTCGCGTAACCATATAAAGAGCCACGGCGTAATCGTGAACATAAACTACAGGTTGTTTGCCCTTCAGGAATTAAACGCTTCACCACACTATAAGTGTCACGTTCAATAATATGATAGCTAACGCCTAATTTTTCTAAATATTCAGGCAAAATATGTTCGGGAAAATTAGGCTGTTTTTGATCTAAATTAACCGCCAAAATCTCAAAATCAATCTGCGCTGTTTTTTGCAAATGCAATAAAATATCAAGCAAGGTATAGGAATCTTTACCTCCGGACAAACATACCATGACCTTATCGCCTGCTTCAATCATATTGAAATCAGCAATCGCACTGCCTACATGACGGCGTAAGCGTTTATGCAGTTTATTCAATTCAACCCGTTCTTGTTTGATACTTGGCATTCTCTAATAATTAACCGTTATAACGCTGAAAAATCAACGAGGCATTCGTGCCACCAAAACCAAAGCTATTCGACATAACCGTATCTAAGCTCACATCATCTTTGCGTGCTGCTACAATCGGCATGCCTTCTGCCACTGCATCAAGTTCGGTAATATTAGCGGATGCACTGATAAAATTATTTTTCATCATTAAGATAGAATAAATCGCCTCATTCACACCTGCCGCCCCTAAAGCATGACCGGTTAATGATTTTGTTGAGGTAATAAATGGCATTTTTTCAGGCGTAAACACTTCACGTAATGCACCTAACTCACGTTCATCACCCACTGGCGTACTGGTACCATGCGCATTCACGTAATCAACTTTATCACCTTGAATCGTTGCCATTGCCTGCTGCATACAACGCACTGCCCCTTCACCTGAAGGCTGCACCATATCATAACCATCAGAGGTTGCCCCATAACCGGTTAATTCAGCATAAATCTTCGCGCCACGGGCTTTTGCATGCTCTAATTCTTCAAGCACTAATACACCACCACCACCCGAAATAACAAAGCCATCACGCGTTGCATCATAGGCACGCGAAGCAGTGGTTGGCGTATCATTATATTTAGACGACATTGCCCCCATCGCATCAAATAATACTGACATAGTCCAATGTACTTCTTCACCGCCGCCAGCAAACACAATATCTTGTTTACCTAATTGAATTTGCTCCATCGCATTACCAATACAATGCGCACTGGTCGCACACGCCGAGGTAATCGAATAGTTAATACCTTTGATTTTAAACGGCGTTGCTAAACACGCAATATTGGTACTCGACATGGTACGTGGCACCATATAAGGCCCCACCCGTTTTAAACCTTTCTCACGCAAAATATCCGCTGCCGCCACTAAGTTTGATGTTGATGGCCCACCAGAACCCATAATCAAACCAGTACGCACATTAGATACTTCATTATCTTCTAAGCCCGCATCATCAATGGCTTGCTGCATGGCAATATAATTAAATGCCGCACCATCGCCCATAAAACGTTTAATTTTACGCTCAATAAAATCATCTAAATTAATATCAATAGCACCGCGAACATGACTGCGAAAACCCAGTTCTTTATAGTCATCTGCAAAACTAATACCTGATGTTCCTTCTTGCAATGACTTTAAAACCGTATCGCTGTCATTACCAATACTTGAAACAACCCCCAACCCTGTTATAACGATTCTTTTCATTTTTTAATACCTTAGAAGCTTGATGTATTTGTAAATAACCCAACGCGTAAATCCTTCGCTGTATAAATAATCTTACCGTCAACTTCCATGGTAGCATCTGCAATACCCATGACTAATTTACGCATAATAACGCGTTTTAATTGCACGTTATAAATCACTTTTTTTGCATTAGGTAACACTTGACCAGTAAATTTAACTTCACCCACACCTAATGCACGTCCTTTCCCTGGGCCACCACACCAACCCAAGTAAAAACCGACTAACTGCCACATAGCATCCAACCCTAAACAACCAGGCATAACAGGGTCGCCCTTAAAATGGCAATCAAAAAACCATAAACTAGGATCAATATCAAGTTCAGCAATCACTTCACCCTTATCAAATTCCCCGCCTTCGTCAGAAATATGTGTAATTCGATCCATCATCAACATATTAGGTGAAGGAAGTTGAGCATTTTCAGGACCAAATAACTCACCCCGTCCAGACTTTAATAAATCCTCACGGTCGTAACTATGTTGCTTTTCCATTCTAAATCCTGTTTATATTATTATAATTATTGTTAGCATTATACCGTTTACTAAGGGTTTTATCCTAGGTTTTCACTAGGTTTTATCCGCCTATTTAAGAATGTCTTGCCTAATTTTAATATCTTTCAAGAAAAAACTCATACGCATATTTTTTTCCGTTAATTTTTGCTGATAAATCAATGCATACGTCAAAACCGCGGCAACATATTCACGCGTTTCTTTATAAGGTATAGACTCAACCCAAATATCAGCCGCCATTGCAACATCCTGACTTAACCAGCGTTTTACCCTATGAGGCCCTGCATTGTAAGCCGCTGCCGCCAAAGCAAAGTGACTATCAAATTTATCCAGCATTTGCTTATAATAAAAACTACCAAAATTAATATTCAAACTTGCCTTTAATAATTGCTTGCTGGAATGTTTTTTTAATTTCATCGCTTTTGCAATTTGCTTCCCCGTCTGCGGCATAACTTGCATTAAACCCAACGCCCCAACGGGTGATTTTGCCAATTCATCAAACATACTTTCCCGACGAATTAAGCCATAAATAATAGGCTCTGCTAAAGCTTTATTTTTAGCATTCTGCTTAATTTCATTCACAAAATTCATCGGAAAACGTAAATCAACATCATTCCAATGCTTCGCTCTCGCCACCGCAATCATCGCTTGCTTATCCCAGCCCCATGTTTGCGCAATCTTCGCCGCTATCAATAACTGCGGCTGTTTTAACTTTTTTAAGGCACTCCACCAATATAATTGTGCTGTCTTGGTTTTTTCAATCGCCATAAACTCCTGCATAATCAAAAAATCATCGCTCTTTAATAGCTGCTTTAATTTTTCTGCATCCACTTTAATCGGGCTATTATTTAATGCATATTTTTGTTGTAAAAAATCAGCCGCTATAAAGCCATAATAACTACGCTGACTCGCTAATTTTTTAAAAATAAGGATTGCTTTATCTTGCTTACCTAACTTAAAAAAAGTACGGGCTTGCCAATATTGCCAACGATTTTCTTCCTGCTCCTCTTTTGTTAATTGCTTTAATCTTTTTTGCACTAAACGCCAATCCTCTGCTAATAATGCAGCACGCACCGACCATGTTCGTGACGTTTTATCTAAATGGGTTAAACGCTTAAAATATTTATTCGCTTTAGGTGATTTATTAAAGGTATATTGCAAAGCAATGCTTCGCTCAATGGTATTAATTTGTGACGCTGTTAATTTGAATGCTCCGCGCCGTTGCTGCCAAATATTAGCCGCTTTATCAACATCTTGATTCACTAAACGTCGCATCGCATAAACCATCATTTCCGCTTGTTGACTGCGAGAAACTTTGGACAAACTGCCTTTTTTCACTAAAAACTTGGGATTTTTCAATAATTTCAACCAAAATTTAGCGTGTTTTTGACGCTGTTTATTGGTCAAGGTTTTGCTTAAAAAAATCGCCAACTTTTTTTCTCGAGATTTTATGGCTAATTTAAACCGCTGCCAAATTAAATCTTGCGTTAAATACTTTGATTTTTTAAAGACCTGCAACAAGCTATTACAATCATTTGGCAATGACTTGCCTGACAACCAAATCTGACGGGTCGCTTTTAATGCTTGGGTTTTATGATTTCTCTGATAGTTAGCCCATTGATAACGACATTGCATGGACGTACTTTTAGCCCCATTAAAATGCGTTACAAAATCATTCCAACGCTGCTGCTTATACAGTCGATTTAACCACTTACGTTTTAGTCGCTGACTATAGCGAGATTGATGCTTTTTTAAAAACTGCTTAATATGCTTAGTTTCAGATAAATGTTTGCTTAACCACTGGTACTCTAAATAAAAATATAACGGATAGGATGAGTCTAGCCCATCACTGATTTGAGAAAATGTACCCTTAGATAATAACGTCTTTTCAGCCTTTAAAAATTGCTGACGCTGTTCCGTTAGCGATAAAGCAGCCATCGCTTGCACACTTAAACAACAATATAAAATAATCCCTACACACCTTTTTAACATAAAATTTTTACGCAACCACTACATCATCAAAACTAAAAACATCAGCTTAACGTATTCATTCTCAATTTACTAAAAATAACGCTATAATCTAAACTCTTTCCCTTTCAAGCTCATACTATTCGTGACTACGAAAACTATTAATCACAGCAAGCTTTACACTTGGCGATATATTCTTAGCATTGTAAAATCCCATAAAAAAGAACTCATTACCGCCCATATTCTCGCATTTTTCGCCATGTTGGTGACCGTGCCTGTGCCGCTATTAATGCCCTTGCTCGTCGATGAGGTGTTGCTTAATCATCCCAGCAATACGGTTAAAATTATTAATCACGTATTTCCACAACACTGGCATACCCCCGCACTTTACATCAGTATTATATTAGTCATTAGTTTAGTATTGCGAGTACTAGGTAGCAGCTTAAATATTGTACAACTGCGTCAATTTACGCGAATTTCTAAAGATGTTATTTTTCAAATCCGCACGCAACAAATTACACAGCTTAAACATATTTCAATGTCGGAATATGAAAGTTTAGGCAGCGGTACTGTTATTAGTCACCTCGTCACCGATTTAGATACGCTAGATAATTTCATCAGCACCACCACCAGTAAATTATTGGTCGCCTGC
>CAJVYO010000110.1 GCA_913009515.1 uncultured Methylococcaceae bacterium | reverse complement strand
CTGCAAATATCATTAATAATCTTCTGCGACTCTTCAAAACGTGGGTTATCATTAGTCACAATCACCGCATCAGCCTCTGTTACTGCAATCAAACCCATTTGATGACGCTTATCCTTATCTCGATTACCACCACAACCAAATACCACGCTTAATTTTCCTGCACAATGTTTTTTTAGTGCGACCAATGCCTGCTGTAAGGCATCAGGGGTATGGGCATAATCCACTACCACTAACGGTTTTTTCTCAGCCGTTAAACAAGTCATACGCCCTGCAATAGGTTTCAATATTGCTAGTTTTTGCAAACCCTGCTGAATGGTAAAGCCTTCTGCTAATAACACTGCCAACACCGCTAAACTATTTTGTAAATTAAACTCAGCCAATAACGGCACTTCTAATATATAAACTTGCTGTTGCCAATATAAATCACAACGCATGCCCTTTAAGCTATATTTAATATTCGTAGCCTGTAAACTCGCAGGGATTTTTAAGCTAAACGTCAGTACTTGCACATCAGCAGCAATTACCGCTAGCACTCGCTCAGCATAAGCATCATCTAAATTAACCACCGCATATTGTAAATTTGGCGATGTAAATAAGCCGAGTTTCGCTAAAAAATAAGCCTCCATAGTGCGGTGATAATCTAAATGGTCTTGACTTAAATTAGTAAAAATGGCCCCTTTAAAATCTACACCCTGTACACGCCCTTGTGCTAAACCATGTGATGACACTTCCATTGCCACGTTATGAATGCTTTGTCCAACACATTTCGCCAAGATAGACTGCGTGCTTAACGCGTCTACAGTAGTATTATTCGTTTGCTGTAAATCCCCTAAAACACCCCAGCCTAAAGTACCCATAACCGCTGTATCAGGCAGAACTTGAGCTAAAAACTGGCTACATGAGGTTTTACCATTGGTACCGGTGATGCCAATCACATTTAAACAGCGACTCGGATAAGCATAAAACCGTGCCGCAATCTCACCACATTTATGGGCTAAATTCTCAACAGCAATGGTCGGAATGGTTAGCGTATCCATTACATTATCAGCCCCTTTAGGGTCATAAATAATTGCTACCGCACCCGCAACTTGCACCTGTTGAGAAAATTTCAAGCCATGCTGCTGCTCACCGGCTAACGCAAAAAATACATGCCCCGCTTTAATATCACGACTATCTAAACTAATGCCTGTTAGTTTAATTTGCTGTTTAACACTAGCGATGCCAGCGAGTAACTCGGCTAAATCCATTATTCTTTTATATCGTCAGGGGGAATTTTCAACAATCTCAATGCCCCACCCATTACTTTAGAAAAAATAGGCGCTGCAACCACACCCCCATAAAATCCACCAACACTTGGCGAATCTACCATCACTGCAATCACTAATTTCGGATCACTCGCTGGTGCCATCCCGACAAATAAAGATAAATAGTCACTGCCATAGCCCCCTGCAACCGCTTTTTTAACCGTGCCTGTTTTTCCTGCCACTCGATAGCCTTTAACACTCGCACGATAGGCGGTACCATCACGTTGTACAACAGATTCAATCATCGTACGCACTGTGACTGCGGTCTCTTTGGATAAAACACGATCTGCGTATTCATCTTTTTCACGCTTCAATAAACTCACTGAATGTACTAAACCATCATCAGCTAAAGCTGTGTAAGCTTTTGCCAACTGCAAGGTTGACATTGAAACATGGTAACCAAACGATAAAGTCGCTTGTTCAAATTTACTCCAACTCGTATATTCGGGTAAAAAACCACTCGCTTCACCCGGAAAACCTACCGCAGGTGATGTGCCAAAACCGACGCTGTAATAAAAATTCCAAAAATACTCCGCCGGCATTGATAAGGCAATCTTACTCGCCCCGACATTACTCGATTTTTTAAGCACCGTCTGAACGTCCATAATACTCGAACGATGGCCATCCTTAACCCAACGACCACTCACTTTAATTGACGCAGAATTAAACTTTTGATGTTCTGTGATGTAATGACCTTCTAATGCTGCTGCAACCACCAACGGCTTTAAGGTCGAACCAGGCTCATAGACATCAGTTAAGGCTCGATTACGATACCGTGAAATCTGCATGCCTTTACGGGTATTCGGATTAAATGACGGTTGATTAACCATCGCCAAAATATCGCCGGTTTCAGCTTCTAAAATAACCACTGAACCTGATTTTGCCTCATGCTTTAACACTGCCGCCTTTAATTCTCGATACGCTAAATACTGTAAGCGTTCATCAATACTGAGCTGTAAATCTTTACCTGCCTCAGCCTCTTTAATACTTTCCACATCATAATCTTCAATCGCACGCCGCCGCCCATCACGAATCACCCGTTTTTTACCAGCGACACCTTGCAAATGCTCATCATAAATAAGCTCTAAGCCCTCTTGGCCTTTATCATCTATATTGGTAAAACCTAATAAATGTGACGTCACTTCACCTCGCGGATAAAAACGCTTAAAGTCACGTCTAAAACCAACACCCGCTAATCTTAAGGCTTTTACTTTCTTTGCTAAATCAGGATTAATCCGCCGCTTTAAATATAAAAATTTACGTCGTGACGTTGTATCAAATGCTTTAGTCACTTTCTCAAACGGAATCTCTAAAATAGTTGCGACTTGCTGTAATTTTTCAAGACTTAATTCATCGCATAATCGCTTCGGTTTTTCACCTGCTTTTACACGGCAAAACTGCGGATTAACCCACACCGATTCAACCGGTGCACTCACTGCCAAAGGCTTGCCATTTCTATCTTTAATAATGCCACGATACGCTGCAATTTTGACATTACTCACATGCCGACTCCGCGCCTGACCTTGTAAAAATTGCTTATCAAAAATCTGTAAGTAAGTCGCCCGTACCGCGAGAATCAACATCGCCATATACATAAAAGCTAATAAGCTTTTCCGTCGCCCTGAAAAATCATAACGACTCTTTTTAGCCCCTTTTGAAAAATTAAACATCAGAGTTTTATGTAGCGAATATCCTTACGCTTTACATTAATCAGCCCCATGTCACTACGTCCAATCTGCTCTACCCGATTATGCTCAGATAACATACTTTCTTCTAGCATTAAACGTTCCCATTCCACTTCTAATGAGCCTAATTCATGACGGGCTTTTTGTATTTCAATAAAAATTAAACGTGAATTATATTTGGCATAAATCACCATTAATCCCGATGCAATCAAGATGATTAATAGCAATACCACCAATCCACGCATCATTTACTTACGTTCGGCAATACGCATCACGGCACTACGTGAGCGAGGATTTTGTTTTAATTCTTCCGCACCAGACTTAATCACTTTGCCGCATTTATTCAAACGAATCTTCGCTTCTTCTTCGGCGAGTAAAGGTAATTTGCTAGTATTATAGTTACCCCGAATTTCATTACGCATAAAACGCTTAACGATACGATCTTCTAACGAATGAAATGAAATAACCGCCATACGTCCACCGGGCTTTAAAACCTGAACCGTTTGTTCCAGCACCTCAATAATTTCATCCAACTCACGATTGACAGCAATACGCACTGCTTGAAAGCTGCGTGTTGCAGGATGTTTATGTTTTTCTTTAAAGGGGATTGCCTCAACAACCAAATCAGCGAATTGCTTAGTGGTCGTTAGCGGTGTTTCTATGCGTTGAGTTACCACAGCATTGGCAATACGACGTGCAAAACGCTCTTCGCCATAATCAAATAACACCTTTACTAATTCTGCTTCAGAGACACTTGCTAACCATTCTGCGGCTGATAAACCCTGTGTACAATCCATACGCATATCAAGCAAGCCATCACGCATAAAACTAAAGCCTCTTGCTGCTGTATCTAATTGAGGTGATGACACACCAAAATCCATTAGCACGCCATCGACTTTACCTAGCCAGCCTCGTTGCTCAATCACGTGTTGTAATTCAGAAAAACAACCATGATGTAATGAAAAACGTGGATCTTTTAATAAAGTTTGTGCAGTTTCTGATTGAATGGCATCCATATCTCGATCCAATGCTAATAACTGACCTTGTTCTGATAGCTGCTCTAAAATACCTTGGCTATGTCCACCTCGCCCAAAAGTACAGTCGACATAGATACCATCAGGTTTTATTGCTAATTCGTGTAAAACTTCATGGTATAAAACGGGTAAATGCATAATTTAAAAGTAAAATAATCAGTCAATATATTAGTAATCCTAGGGTAAACTATAATTTTACAGTCGCACTTAGTCAAGTGCTGAATATCAATAAATTTCCTTTTTTTACCAATACCTTACAAGATTATTTTTTCCCTAAAAAATAGCCATTTATTTAAAAAATAATCATAATGGCTATCAATTAGTTGTTTTTTTTTGTTAAAGTAATCTGTTAAGTATGTAAATATTAGTATGTACTAACATTTAAAAGCGATTACCCCCCTATACTGCCGATTAAAATAATTTAAGTATTCATCATGTGGGTCGCTAAATTGTCTAAGGCTTCATGTATATTTTTTCGTAAATCATCGCTCATAGCCACTTCGTACAATGCTTTTTTCATACACATCATCCACTGGTCACGCGTCTGCTGATTGACTTCAAAATTAAAGTGTCGTTGCTTCAAACGTGGATGGCCATATAATTCAACAAACAAATCAGGGCCGCCTAGCCAACCCGATAAAAACTGAAATAATTTAGTCTTGGTCGCTGCTAAATCATCTGCATGAATAGCACGCAATTCTTTGGCCTCAGGTAGCGTATCCATATAAAAATAAAATCGTTCTACCAGACTCAATATAGCCGCTTCACCACCCATTAATTTATACGGGGTCACTTGTTCACTCATTACTTCTCTCTTGTTGAAATTAAACTTAGATTCACTTAAGATTGAGTTTATTTATTAAATTTAAAGGTTATCTTAAAAATGCAACCCGAAATAACAACAAGCTCTGCAAGTGCTAGCACCTTAGCAACCAATAAAGTGTTGAGAAACACTTACTTATTATTATCAATGACGCTATTATTCAGTGCGATGACTGCTGGTATTGCAATGATGATTAATATGCCGCCAATGGGTATGATTATCACAATGGTTGGCTATTTTGCACTGTTATTCCTAACAACAAAATTCAGTAACAGTGGTTTAGGTATTGTGTTTGTATTTGCTTTAACAGGCTTTATGGGACTGACATTAGGCCCCATTATTAATGGTTACTTAAATGCCTTTAGCAATGGCCATCAATTAGTCATGACGGCTTTAGGCGGCACAGGGGTTATTTTTGTCGCATTATCAGCGTATGCACTTACCACTAAAAAAGATTTCAGCTTTTTAGGTGGCTTTTTAATGGTGGGGATTTTAGTTGCGTTCTTGGCGGGTATCGGTGCGATGGTATTTTCAATGCCAGCCTTATCACTTGCTGTTTCAGCGATGTTTATTTTATTAATGTCAGCGATGATTTTATATCAAACCAGTGAAATCATTCATGGCGGCGAAACTAATTATATTCTTGCGACTATTTCTTTATACATCTCAATTTATAACTTGTTCTTAAGTTTATTACAGTTATTGGGCGTATTTGGCGGTAATGATTAAGTTTTAAATTAGTTATTTCTCTAAAGCCCTCTCCTTAGGGAGAGGGTTGGCTGAGGTAAATTATGTCTGCAACATTTCTAATGCTAATTTAGCCATATTCTCCGAACCACCACCCTTCCCCACTTTAACTTTTACTCGCTGCAAATTTTGCTTTATTTGCTCGGCATACGCTGCATTTTGTAAAATATGTAACATTTCAGTCGCTAATTGCTCTGCATTGGCATCATGCTGAATAAATTCCTGTATCACTTGTTCGCCAGCAATAATATTAGGCAAACCAATAAAATTGGTATTCACCAGTAATTTAGCCAACCAATAGGTGACTGTCGATAACTTATAGGCAACTAACATTGGCACACCTAATAATGCAATTTCCAAGGTTGCAGTACCCGATACGGTCATGACCGCATCACAGCATTGCACGGTGTCATAAAACTGCTGTTTAACGGTTTTTACCTGAATATTAGACTGTTGAAAAGACACCTCCAATAAAGTATCACTCACCGTATCCGCTTG
>CAJVYO010000109.1 GCA_913009515.1 uncultured Methylococcaceae bacterium | reverse complement strand
GTGAAACGAGCTTTAACTTATACCGATAATGTTGAATTTTCAGCGGAAGATGCAGGGCGTTCGGAAGAGGATTTTCTATGTCATATTATCGAAGCGGTGATTGATGCAGGTGCAACCACGATTAATATTCCTGATACCGTTGGTTACAGTATTCCCGCTGAATTTGGGGCAACGATTGGTAATTTAATGCAACGTATCCCTAATGCGGATAAAGCCATTTTTTCAGTGCATTGCCATAATGATTTAGGCTTGGCAGTAGCAAACTCTTTATCAGCAGTGATGCATGGTGCGAGACAAGTTGAATGTACTATTAATGGTTTAGGCGAACGTGCAGGAAATGCCTCATTAGAAGAAGTGGTGATGGCGTTAAAAACCCGTCACGATGTATTTAGTTGTGATAGCCGTTTAGATACCCGTGAAATTTTAACCTGTTCTAAATTGGTTTCAAGTATTACCGGTTTTCCTGTGCAGCCGAATAAGGCGATTGTGGGTGCCAATGCCTTTGCACATGAGTCAGGTATTCATCAAGATGGGGTGTTAAAAAATCGTGAAACCTATGAAATTATGCGAGCTGAAGATGTGGGTTGGTCAGCTAATCGTATGGTTTTAGGTAAACATTCAGGGCGGAATGCGTTTAAAAGTCGCATGACGGAATTAGGCTTTGAATTTCACAGTGAATCAGAATTAAATGATGCGTTTTATCGTTTTAAGCAATTAGCCGATAAAAAACATGAAATCTTTGATGAAGATTTACAAGCCTTAATTACCGAAGTGAATACGGATACCGAAGAAGAACATTATAAGTTAATTGCGTTAAAAGTCTGCTCTGAAACGGGTGAAGTGCCGAGTGCCATCGTGACGATAAAAGTCGGTGAGCAAGAATTAACAGGTAATGCAGAAGGCAGTGGTGCAGTGGATGCGAGTTTGAAAGCGATTGAATTATTAGCAAAATCAACCGCCTCATTAGAACTTTATTCAGTGAATAATATTACCAATGGCACTGATGCTCAGGGTGATGTGACGGTGCGATTAGGTAAGGCAGGGCGTGTGGTAAACGGTTTAGGTGCGGATACTGATATTGTGATTGCATCGGCAAAAGCGTATATCAATGCATTGAATAAACTTGAAGATAAAGGGGTGAAGAAACACCCACAAGTTTAATAGTCTGTGGATAATGCGACACGTTTATATTGTTTAAAAACCATGGGCATTGAGGTTTGGACACCTCGTGATGCACAGAATGTCGAAGCGGTAGATAAGATTGATGCATTAATGCCTGACGTTGATAAATTAGTCGAGATAAAAACAGAGCAAGACACTTGGCAAGCACTAACTAATGAAATTAAGACTTGCCAAGCCTGTGATTTATGTCAAACACGTCAACAGGCGGTTGTTGGTTCAGGTAATCTTAATGCTGAGGTGCTTTGGGTGACTGAAGCACCGACTTTAGGTGACGAACAACAAAATCAAGCCTTTGCTGATGACCGAGCGGCCTTATTTGATGAAATGTTACGAGCAATGTCATTGAGTCGCGAGGCGGTTTTTATGACGCATATCGTAAAATGTCGTCCGCCTGATGACCGTGATCCTAAAAAAGCAGAATTAGCGGCTTGTGGTGATTTTTTAACGCGGCAAATAGCACTGATTCAGCCTAAACTCATTATCTCCGTTGGACGTGTTGCAACCCAGCAATTATTACAGTCTAAAGAAACCTTAACCAATTTGCGTGGTACGGTGCATCATATTGATGCTATTCCGATGGTGGCAATTTATCACCCTGCTTATTTATTGCGTAAATTATCTGCAAAGTCGATGGCTTGGGATGATATGCAATTAGCACTCACTTTTCTAAAATAACAATAATAAACGATTATGATTAAAACACTGTTTAACCAAATAAAAGGCTTAGTAACCTATGATGCAGATAGAGAATTTTATGCAAAAGTTTTTCCGGATTCACTTGATAGAGTTGATTTAATGCGTTTTCGTAAAATGACTAAAGCCGATTTACCGGCAGTAATGAACATTGAGCAGTCCGGTTATATCTTTCCTTGGGCGGAAGGTTTATTTCATGATTGTTTAAAAGCCGCTCATTATGATTGTTGGGTATGTGAAGACAGTGAAGAAAAAATGACGGCATTTTGTATTGTTTCGACTATGGTAGGTGAAGCAACGGTGTTAAATTTATGTATTGCAGCTGATGAGCGTAAACAGGGCTTAGGGCGTAAATTTATGCAGCATGTGATTGAAAAGGCAAGAGAGCGTAAAGCCGAAAGTGTATTTTTAGAAGTGCGCCCGTCTAATCCAGCGGCGATAGCTTTGTATGATAGTATGGGTTTTAATGAAATTGGTACGCGTCCAGGTTATTATAAAACTGAAAGCGGTGAGAAAGAAGATGCGATTATGATGGCGTATACGTTGATGCCGTAAATATTTGTATCCCTATCGATCTATAATTCCTTGCCGTTTGCGGCGGCAGGGTAGTTTATTTATCTTAAATTATTAGGGATTATACAACTTTACTTTTGAATAAATAAATAATCACCACCATCATGTCCTGAAAAACGAATATTTGAGTATTCTGGAGTCTGTTCGGCATTTACCACTACTTTCTTTCTAATTTTATTAAAAAATCCTGTTCCATCTATAATGGAGGAATTTTCAGTAAGAATATCAATAAAGGCTTTTGCAAAAACTGAATGCTTCCCACCACCACTATCCATAACAGGCTCTACTCCTCCTGATGATAAAACAGTACGAGATTTTTTCTGATACATACGGTTATAAAATGTAGATTGAATGGCTTCCTTTTCAAACTTCATTCGTTTTAAACCCCGAGTTAATGTGCCTGAAAAGCAACTATCTGCTACTAATATAATATGTTTAGCTTTTATTGCTTTTATTTTATCTGTGATATCAGCATTTGAGACCCATTGTGCTGTACTTGTTTGCATCGCATCAACAGGCAACCAATAACCACGCTTTGCACTTTTATCATAATAGCCATGACCAGCATAGTAAATTAATAAATTATCTTCTTCTGTTAATGTTTGTCTTAACTCGTCTAACTGTTCAATAATAGTTTGTCTTGTTCCATTTAATAATAATTTTGTTTCATAACCATATTTATTTTTTAAAATTTTATTAATCACTTGAGCATCATAAACAGCTGTCTCTAGTTTAGGTAGAGCTTTATAAGCATTATTACCAATAATAAGTGCAAAAAATCGTTTATTTTTTATTATAAACGTTTCATTAATAGGCTCTATATTTTCACTTCCAGACGTTTTATTAAAGTTAGAGTACTCTACTGGCTCTTCTTTTTCAGCTTGTATCATTACAGGTCTTTTTTGTAAGCGATTAATCGCTTTAATTAATGCTCCCGTAATCGCTTGATCAGCTGCATGACCCAAAGCTGATTGACTAAAAGGAAGCTTTAAATCCGAGCTTAATATATTTGCCACTGATTCTTTAGTAAAACGACCAATATAACTACCTAAGGATTCCGTCACCCCTGTTCTGGTATTAACAAAATTTATTTGAATGCCAATTTCTGTTGATTGCCTATGTTTACCTGAAATACCTGCAATATCTGTATTTTTTTCTACACCGAAGTGATAAACCTCTGGATAAACAATAAAGTCAGCCGTTTTTAATTTTATAGCTGAAGAGGCTGGATTACACTCAGCATCAGTACACTGATTTATATTCTGCATCATTCTTTTTATAATCGACTGTTTTTCTTCTATTAATTCAAAACGGTCTGATTCATATATTGCATCCAATAATCGATTACTAATCCCAAATCCTACATGTTTTTGTCTTAATTCTGGGTATTTATCTAAATCAATTTTAGATATATTCCAAGGAAAAACTAAAATCCTTTGATGTGGCCCATGATAAGGTTCTAATAACTTTAAACTGGGTATCGTAATTTCTGATGAAGGTTGGTGAGCTGAATGAGTATTATGTGATGTTGTAACTGTCGTTGCACATGCCGTTATAATGCTAGATAAAAAAAATACAGTAAGTAATCTTTTATTGTTCAAAATAATCATTCCAATAACATGTCATTTAATGCATTTTTAATAGCAATTTTTGTTAATTTTCCTGCTTCTGTTTGATTAAAAGCTTTAGCAAAATTGTCACCTTCGATAGGTTTATAAATAAAAGCCATTGCTTGTTTACTCGATTCTGCTTCACCACTGTAACAGTTTATTGCATGCATTGATAAACTGTATCGGCACACTTCAAGCTCTATTTCAGTGCCATCAGACCCAAATGAAAAGAGTGAAATATGTACCTTTGTTTGAGGTTTTAAAAAATCAATAATCCGAACCCAATAAATTTTTTCTAATTTAAACGCTGTTGCTTTTTCCTTTAAAAAGTTAATATTATGACTTTGTTCTAAATTAAATATTTGATGTGTTAATTGCTTATTTTTAGTGAATAACGACTTTTCATCATAAAGCTCTATATCAAAAATTTCATCTAATAGAAGTTGTTTTAATTGTACTTGAACGCCTAAACCCACATGTTGAGCACTCCATTTTGCCTCGCTTGTTACTCTAGGGTCGTCAAAATAAAAAACACTACTAGGTTGAGAAAATACCACTTTTGTAGTTAATAAAAATATAACTATAAAGGAGACAATAAATTTTATTTTATTCATTATATTTTATCGTTAAATGTCATTAATATTTATAAAAATTAGACATGCTTATAAATTATTAATTATTTATAGGCATGTCTAATATAGTTTTGAGGTTTTTATTATGTGTAGAACTAAACTTTAAAAATTTGCCTTAGATCCAAAGTATATTGTATGTGACTCAATATTACCTAAACCAAACATTGTTTTATAGCCACCTTTAAGCTGCCAATCATTTGATAGTTTCCAAGCCGCCTCAACGCCAATATCAGTATAACTTGGTCCATCAATGCTATTGCCATAATCAGACAAATCTTTATTCCAAGTCACAGATGCTTGAATGATTGCATTATCTCCAAGTCTAATACCAGATGCCGCTCCCAATTTTAGAACCGTTTGTCCCGGTATACTAGTAGTATTATCTGAAATATCTTCATTATATTGAATAGCAACTAACATTGAGGGAATGAAAATACCCTTATTATCATAAACTAGACGAGCACTATACCCACCACCAAGTGTATGTAATCCATCTTCGACATTTTCAATACCTGTATAAATATAATTAGCATGAATAGAATTATCTAACTTTAAAGCAGATTTTCCAAAATTAATAGAATATTTAACATAAGGGATAAAACCAACTCTATGGGCAGAAACAACAGTATAATCAATATAATCATAAGGTATGACAATGCCGAATGATAAATTTTCACTTTGATCAAAAGTTAATCCCGCTGTCACACCGTATATATTGGTGTTTGCACCATCACCTTTTATTGATTCATATTTAAAATCAGCCATGAAAAAATTCATAGTGCCTAAACTTTGTTTTTTTTCATCATCCTTATCTTCTTTTTCTTTTAGTGTATCAGCTATAGGGCTAGAAATATGTGTATGTACAGCATTTGAAACTTGATAACTATTAGTTGTAGGGTTTAATGCACCGCCGTGTGAAGCAACATAATCATGTGTATTGCCTGTATTGCCTGTACTGCCTGTATTATCATACTGTGCAGTAAAAGTAGGATCGAATAAAAGTTGGGCTATTTCTGTTGGTGTATAGTTAGTTCCCGATATTGAATAACCATAACTACCATCACTTCTAGTTCCTAAGTTAATTGGTACATCACATACTGTTCCACTAAGATTGGTTGTTCCTGATGAAATTGGACTCGTAAAATCAGCCCATTCTTCTGAAAATCTAGCTGAATTAAAGACTGAACATCCTGCACTAGAGTTCATAGAATATGATGTAGCAACTAAGCCTATTAATAAAACTTTTTTTATCATGATATTTCTCAATTTTTTATTATTGTACTGATATTGTACTCTTTATTGTAAAATAATATCTTTAGTTTTATAGTATATAAAGTAATATATTAGTTATTAAATATATTATGATATGATTGTTTTATCTTAAACCACCATATCATAAACCGTCGCAATCACTAAAAAGATAATAATAAACGAGGCGATTTT
>CAJVYO010000108.1 GCA_913009515.1 uncultured Methylococcaceae bacterium | reverse complement strand
CCCATACAAAAATATGATTTTCAATATGGACGGGGTTTATATTGAAAGTCGTATTTTTCTTTGGGTCGTAGCTAAATCAATGACTTGAAAATAAGTGATACGCCTGACATAGCGAGAAATAATGTAAATAGGCGGGTATATTTTTGCTTATCAATGTTTTTATACAGCAGCTCTTCCGTGATTAGAAAAAGAACCACAGAACATTGGAGTAAAAACATCATATCCGTATAAGCGATGTCACTATCATAGCCTGTCAAGAATAATGTGACTAATTGAAAAACAGCAAAGCTGGCATAACAGATAGCAACCGTAGCACGGGTATGATTTTTATCTAATTTTTTCTCATGGACTAACGCCGTCAATAAAGAACCGCCTAAATTACTCACGCCATGTACGATTCCCATTGAGACAAGATATACTTTTTGGTATCGCATAATTTTACTGAGCAAGCCATCAATACGCGGTAATATATTTTTTAGAGCCACCAATAATAAAAATAGTCCCACAATTAAACCAATATTTAATTGAATATTGGTAATAATAAATAAAAATAAGATAACAAAGGGAATGCTATAAAGTAGTACCTTTTTATAGAGTGTATAGTCAATATATTGATAATGCTTAACCACTTGTAGCAGGTTAATGGCAATAGAAATAGGCAACAATACTGATAAGCTATAACTGAAATCATAACCTAACAGCAATAACAACGGCGTACCAAATAAAAGTATCCCTACACCAAATAAAGATTGAATCACCGTAGTAATCAATAAACAGACTAAAATATCAATAGGCATATTAATTCCAATGGACAAAGGTCATCAACCATGCTGACAAAATTAAGGCCGCTATACACGCAACCGCTCCAATTAATAAAACTTCCATTATTTTTCCTTATTTTTTTGTAATGAGAACCTGTAACTAACCATTAACATCTGGATATAATGGATATTGCTATGTTTTTAAAAACTCGATTGCGGCCTGCTGATCGTCTATAGGGAAACATTTTATATCAATCGATGTAAAAATTTTATCTTCAATATTCGCAATGACTTCTATCCATTTTTTATCACTTAAAATCGCGACTTTATTAATATTAGCCATGCCGACTTCATATAAATACTTAAATTCTTCAATAAGTGCAGCTATTTGAACACCTTCAAATGAATCAATTTGTTCAAGAAACACAATATTACCGTAACATTCAATTTTTTCTTTCGCTTTATTTAAAACTAACAGCATATCATTTTCGGTAATTTTTCCTGATACTCGAAAAGCAACCGCATTATTAATACCAACTTCTATCATTTCTAACATATTTATTTCCTCATTATAAAAATAATGCCGACTCTAAAAATTATAATACTGAATATCAATAAAAATAAGCTTTTTTACTCAAAATAAAATTTATATTTAAATCTGCAATTAACTCGAATATCTACGTTCACATTTTTTACGACGATCGCCATCCGCACAACATCTCACATTTATTAATCTAACTTTTTCTGAGTTATTACATTGACTTCGTGAAAAAGACATTATTGTTAAATCTCTAATTAAAGCATGTTGCAATACTTCTATACTGCTATTAGTACGTCTATCCCTTAACCTATCACTTCGACTATTCTTTCTTTTTTCAATAAAACTCATATCCTTATACTCCAAAGACACTAAGGTGTAAATTTAATTATAACAAAGCATTAACATAAAAAAACCTAGAAAAACACTATGTATCGACTCAATACTATTTGGTGTTATTAATTATAATGCAAGGATAAATATATTAAAATACCAACTATTTTCCGCTAAATAATTGATAAGCGGGATTATCGGTTTCTTCTGTATAGCTAAAGCCTAATGCATCAAAGCATACTTGCAAGGCAGTCTTTTCATGTTCCGCAATTTCAAAACCGACTAATACTTTACCAAATGCCGCACCATGATTACGATAATGAAATAAACTAATATTCCATTGACTGCCTAGCGAGGTTAAAAAACGTAATAAAGCCGCAGGGCGTTCAGGAAACTGTAAACTGTAAATAACCTCTTTAAAATTTTTGCTAATATGCCCACCAACCATATAACGTACATGCTCTTTAGCTAATTCATTATGGGTAATATCAGTGACTGAAAAGCCTTTTTTTTCCAAGGTCGCAATGATATTAACTTTATCTGACTTATCACCGCTGCTCGAAATACCCACAAAAATTTGTGCTTGTTCGGCTTGAAAATAGCGATAATTAAATTCGGTAATACTACGATTACCTAATAATTTACAAAAACTTAAAAAACTCCCCGCTTGTTCAGGGATATTCACCGCTAATAAAATTTCACGATGCTCACCTGATAAAGTCCGTTCGGCAACATAACGTAAGCGGTCAAAATTAATATTGGCTCCACTTTCAATTGCCACAAAATTTTTATCAACACAGCCTGTCGTTGCAATATGTTTTTTTAAACCCGCCAAAGCTAAAGCACCCGCAGGCTCGCAAATAGAACGATTACTTTCAAAAATATCTTTAATCGCGGCACAAATTTCATCGGTATTAACGGTAATCACCTCATCCACCCAACGCCGAGCCAATTTAAAATTTTCTTTACCAATTTGTTTAACCGCAACGCCATCAGCAAACAAGCCTACTTGCTTTAATATCACCCGTTTTTTTGCTTTTAAGGCTTGATTTAAACAATCTGAATCATTCGGCTCAACGCCAATAATTTTAATATCAGGACGCACAAATTTAGCATACACCGCAATGCCTGATATTAAGCCACCACCACCGACAGGCACAAAAATAGCATCAATTTTATCGGTTTTTTGGCGGAGAATTTCCATCGCGACAGTGGCTTGCCCTGCAATCACATCAGCATCATCATAAGGATGAATAAAGGTCATTTGTCTTTGCTTGGCTAATTTTTTCGCATGTTGATAGGCATCATCAAACGCATCACCAAATAACACCACTTCCGCCCCCCAATCACGCACTGAATTAACTTTAATCTCAGGCGTTGTTTTGGGCATCACGATTAAGGCATTAATCTTTAATTTATTAGCGGATAAAGCAACCCCTTGGGCATGATTACCCGCCGATGCAGCAATTACCCCATGCTGTTGTTCTTGTTCGCTTAACGAGGCAATTTTGTTATAAGCACCGCGAATTTTAAACGAAAATACCGGCTGTAAATCTTCGCGTTTTAAAAAAATATTATTTTGCCAAGCCTCCGATAATAATGGTGCAAAATGCAAAGGGCTTTCAATCGCAACATCGTAGACTTTACTACGTAAAATTTTTTCAATATAAGTCAGGGGCATAACAAGCAGGGCGTTTTTAGGACAACATAAAACCTTTATTATCCCATACTCTGTTCCGAGGCATTGCAGATTGCCCACTATCGCAGATAATGTTTTTTAAGAAACAAAGCTTAAAAAGGCGTAAAATGTTTCTCGTTAACTATTTTTAAAATAATAATAAAAAGGTGGAATACATGTTCGGTGGCATATTAACAATATTAATTGCAATTTGGGTCTATAGATCTTCAATTCAAGCAAAAACAGGGAATGCTCTTTATTGGACTGCTGGAGCGGCAGTGCTATTTTTTATCGTACAAATGTTATTTTATAATGTCAATATTATGATTATCGATGTCTTTGGTGGCACTGATATTGGTGATGAATATGATCGTGATTTACTGAGTATTGATAGCCGAGAAGGTGAAACTGCGTTACAAGAAGGATTTTTCGGTGGTGTCTTAGGCGTTTTATTCGAATTATTCCCATTATTAGCCGCTTGGTTCAGTGTTGCTTTTGTTAGAGTTAAATTTATGCTTAAACAAGATTTTAATCTAAGCAATCTTGTCGGTGGTATCGGTGAAACATTCTCAAGCATTGGCAATAGCTTTAAAACAAAAAGTTAATACAGCTTGTTTATTAATGCCCCGTCCACCAGTGACGGGGTTGTTTGTTAGCCTTGAGCAAGAATTTTAGGGTCTAATAATTTTTCTAATTGTTCGCGACTTAATTCTGTCATTTCTGCAGCAACATCAATAATCGGTCGTGCTTGTTTATAAGCGGCTTTTGCAATCTCAGCGGCTTTTTCATAACCAATAATAGGGTTTAACGCGGTCACTAAAATCGGATTCCGGGCTAACGCATGCTCTAAATTATCAGTACGCACAGTAAAATCTGCAATCGCATCATTCGCTAACGCAGTGCTAATATTGGTTACAATTTCAATGCTTTGTAAAATATTATAAGCAATCACTGGCAACATCACATTTAACTGAAAACTACCTGATTGACCCGCAATTGTAATCGTTGCATCATTACCAATCACTTGTGCAGCAACCATCGCGGTGGCTTCTGGAATCACAGGATTTACTTTACCCGGCATAATACTACTTCCCGGTTGTAAAGCGGTTAAGGCTATTTCACCTAAACCTGCTAATGGCCCGCTATTCATCCAACGTAAATCATTGGCAATTTTCATTAAACTCACAGCAATGGTTTTTAATTGCCCTGATAATTCAACCATGGCATCTTGACAGCTTAAGCTTTCAAAAAATGAATCATTCGGTGTAAAGTTAACGCCCGTCGACTCACTGATGGTGTTAGCAAATTTTTCAGCAAAGTCAGGATGAGCATTAATGCCTGTCCCCACTGCGGTGCCACCTTGAGCTATTTTTTGTACTCTCACCAAAGCACTGTTGATACGTTCAATACCATTACGAATCTGTAATGCCCATGCGCCTAATTCTTGGCCTAAAGTCATTGGCATCGCATCCATTAAATGCGTGCGTCCTGTTTTAGTGTGTTGTTCACAGGCTTTAGCTTTCGTCTCAATGGTGGTGGCGAGATGATTTAAAGCCGGTAATAACTCACGATGGCATTCTAAGGCGGCACTGATATGAATCGCAGTAGGAATCACATCATTACTACTTTGTCCCATATTCACATGGTCATTTGCACCGATGGCCTCAACACTAATTTCTGAAGCTAAATGAGCTAACACCTCATTCATATTCATATTGGTGCTAGTACCTGAACCGGTTTGAAAGACATCAATCGGAAATTGAGCGGCATGCTCACCTTGAATCACGGTTTCAGCCGCTTGAATAATCGCTTCACCTTGAGTTGGCTTTAAAACCTGTAAATCAATATTAACTTTAGCCGCGGTTTGTTTAATCAGGGCTAAGGTTTTAATAAACGCGGGCGGTAACACTAAACCACTAATGGGAAAATTATTAATTGCTCGTTGCGTTTGAGCACCATATAAAGCATCTTCAGGCACATTTAATGACCCCATGCTATCTTTTTCGATTCTATCAGTCATATTGTTTGATATTAGTAACAAGCTAAAAATGCAGCGTATTATTTAGTCAAAAATGGAGCAAAGGCTTTACTTCATTTTTATTACACATGAAGTCAAGCCTTCGCCCAAAAAATTATTTTATGCACACACCTAAGAGGGTAAAACACACCCTCATGTTAAATTAATTTAACCTTCAGCGCGTGCCTTATCTTTTTTAGCGTATTCTCTAATAAAATAGCCTAAAGGAGCAAACGCAATGGTTGCAACAACCCACATAATCACTGTCATCCATATAACATCACCAGCCATAATAACCTCTTATTTTTAATTATTTATTTGAAAGGTTGAATATAACGCTCTACGCCCATTCCTTCAAGGCTAATTTTAAAATAACATTTCTTCAGCCTGATTAACCGATGAATTTGTATTCATATTCACTAAAGGAGGGGCATATTGAGTCGGGATAAATTCTTTACGAAAAAACTCCCAATAGCTATTTTTTGTCTGTTCTGTCGCTAATAACGCAGACTCAACATCAATACGCACTTTTTTCATGCCTTCAGGCGCAAGAAAATCTTGCTCTGCATAATCTTTTAACGCATAACGCATAAAATCAATCCAAAGCGGTAACGCGGCTTTACCACCGGTTTCAACACGGCCTAAACTTTTTGAGTCATCGTGACCGACCCAAGCGTTACCCACAATATAAGGCGTAAAGCCATTAAACCATGCATCTTTTTGTTTATTAGTAGTCCCTGTTTTTCCGGCTAAATCATGGCGTTCTAACACTTTGGCTTTAACTGCCGTACCTCTTTGCACTACATCACGTAATAAACTATTCATCAGAAAATTAACCTCGGTTGAAATCACCTGCTGGGC
>CAJVYO010000107.1 GCA_913009515.1 uncultured Methylococcaceae bacterium | reverse complement strand
GCCGCATTATCTTGGAAAGGATTTTGGATAAATTTGGTTAAGTTAATTGAGCCAAGCAGGCATGAACCGTAGGGTGGTAAGGCTTGTTCTCCGCATTGTCCTGTCACAATGCCGTTAAAAATAACTGTATTTTGGTCATCTTGAGTGGTATCAAAAACAGCTTCTTGCCCTATAAATTCTATACTCCGAATTTTAGATATGAACTTCTGCTTTTGCAGTAATTTTTTATCTATAGCCCAATTTTGATATTTTTCATTTTTTTGTTCACCTAAAAAGCCAATTTCGTGCATAAAAATATCACGCGATTGACCATCAATAATTAATTCAAAATCGGCTTTACAATCATATAATTTTTTACCGCCTTTACCATCAGGTAATAAACGTTGACCTGCATCTCTACGCTTATAAATACGACAAAACACGCCTAAATTTGATAATAACATCTGTACATCGCTTAGTAATGCAGGATAAGACGATGCTAAACGTATTGAACATGATTTACTCTTTCCGGAGACATTAACAGTACCATCTGCTTGAAACAGTGCTGATAAATAACCCTTAACGCATTCCTCTGTTCCTTGCCAAACCACTTCAGGTACGCGAAGTTTAGTTTCTTTATTGAAATCATATAATGCTAAAACACGCGCTAACACAACTGAAGTAATCGTCACCATATTACGTTGTGGAATAGCGACTGCAGACACAGGATATTGTCGATTTGTCTCTTGTAACTGAGTACTTGCTAATAATTCATTGATATAATTTACTAACATCGGAGCAAAAATACGGTCGTCATTCCAAAGACCAATTACCGCACCTTGTTTGCCTTTACCACGATTTGTAAAATGCCCATCACCCGCTATAAAACCTAATAATTTACCAAAGGTATTATCCCCTTGTGTTCCAAATTGTCCTTTAGCGGATTGAATAAATAAGTTATCACCGACAAGTAAATCTTTTAATTTTATTTTTCCTCGTGACGTATAAAAATCATGCCATGCAGTGGCTTTAATTTCATAGCCCGCTTCAGTAGTGACTTTATATATTTTAGCTGACTGCGATGTCATAAAGGCCGCTTTAGCAGGACGCACCTCAGTACCTGTTGTATCCTGATTTAATGCACGCTTATCAATGGTAACACTTAAAGGGGCTTGATTGGCATAAAGCTCACCAATTTTTACCATGCCATATTGCGTATGCAAACGTGTATCAGCTGTCACACAAGGATTTGTCGTGCGTATATCTTCGCAGTACCAGTTATTATTCATTTCATTAACTTTATCAATTAAGATAAAGCCCGGTTCTGCATAATCGTAAGTTGAGGACATAATAATATCCCATAGACGTTTTGCAGGCAGGGTTTTGGTAATTTTACATGCTACTAAACCTGACTCATTTTCTACATAACCATCAGTATGGGGTAAATCACGCCAAATCACAGCCTCTTCATCGGCTAAATTTATATCGTCCTCTTCAAGTTCCCGCTGCATAATAGGAAATGATAATGGCCACGGTTTGTCGGCTTTAACGGCTTCCACAAATTCACTGGTAATTAGCAATGATAAATTAAATTGTCTTAAACGCCCATCTTCCCGTTTAGCCCGAATAAAATCGACCACATCAGGGTGGCAAATATCAAAGGTTGCCATTTGAGCACCACGTCGTCCCCCTGCACTCGAAACGGTAAAACACATTTTATCGTAAATATCCATAAACGATAATGGCCCTGAGGTATACGCACCAGCACCTGAAACATACGCATCTTTAGGTCTCAATGTTGAAAATTCATAACCAATACCGCAATTATGAATGGTAATTAAGCCATTTTTTCCTGCTAAATAATTATTATGTGTCTCAACAGTAAAATCATAAAACGTTTCATCAATATCTAAATGACGTTCAATATTTTTAACGGGGCGTAATTGGCGAACAAAGTCGATTTGGGTTTTTAGCTGTGGAAATTGTGTCGTCCATCTATCAAGGTAAATACGACTTACTGTGCTTTGAGAATGCTTGCTATGATAAAAACCTAAGTGTTGTTTTTCAAGGTGTGAAAGATTTTCAGCTACCTCTTCCAAGGCTGTACGTAGACTATTGGTCATTACATAATGATCATATTGTCCCGCTTGCGTCTGATATTCTTTAATACGCGATTTTTTACCGCTATCAGCCATAAATTCTGATAATTTTAATAAAAAATTAGAATCCGATATTTTCAGGTTATAGCCACCTGAATCTTTAATTAAATGCCCGTTATACATATGTGAGCGGGCTTTTCTATGTGTAATCGCACCATGCACACCAAATAACGCTAATAAACTTTGGATTTCATAAGTAAAGGATTTATTTTGACTACTTAAAATAGCACTTCCACGTTCAGTATTAACGGTGCCATCAGTATCAATTAAGCCTGCTAAAAAAGCTAAAAAATACTTTTCAGGCTGTTGCTTAATCCATTGAGGTACACGTAAAGTAGCTGTTTTTTTACCTATTTGTTCATCGATTAAAACGCTTGCTTTACTGGCTTCAAAACTTGCAACGGTAAAATCCCAAACAGGGGTATTATTAGGTGTGACATTACTAACGACTTTAGCCTGACTATTACAAAACTGCTGAAAAAATAAGGCATAACGCTCAACGACTTCACGCTCAGCCGCTCGAATTTTAAAAATCAGACGCTTACCTTGCATTTCAGCTTTTTGCTGCCATTTTTCTCTTGTCGAAGCATACTCAAACTTCTTTTCATAGGCTGAACCATCACCCAAATGCGCACCGGTAAACCATGCTTTTAAAGCCTGTTTTTTATCGCCTTCCCATGCTAATTGATGATGAACTAAGCCATCAAATAGGGTGATTTCATCTGCCCGTACATATTGCAAACTATCATCACGATAAACAAGTACAGGATGTTTTATTGAAGTGGTTAAAGTCCCTAAATGGGATTCAATTTCAATGTTTTCATCTTTTGGCACATGAGTTGTCATATGCTTTAGAATCGGCTTCATTTCAAAGTGATTAGTCGCCTTATCATAACTTAATATTTGCTGATGCTGCTCTTCAACAGCTTGTTTTGCCGTCACATAGCCTTGTTCAGTCACCACTAAACTATCATGAGCAACACACCCCGCTTTGAGCGTAAGCCCCGACTCATGTACCTTTAAGAGGATATCATCCATAGAATCATGAATAACACCTGATACTGTACAATTAATAGTTGAAGTCGCAGGTTTATGAGCTAATGCACCCGCATTAGAAATAATACGCCCTGCAGGAATGGCGCCATGCCGTAATGCCCATAAAAATTCTTGATAATATTTATTTTGATTCGCACTGCCCTTTTCGACATCGGATAAGGCTTTTGCAACACGCTGATAAGTGGCATCAATATCTTTATCAACCGCTTCACCTGATTTGGTTTTTAAGCGATATTTAATATCCCAAATATCTATGGAAGCGTCTTGAAGTTGAATATCGGTATTACTATCTATTTTTTTAGAGGGCGTATCGCTCATAGTTCATCCTAGTCGTGACATGATTTTTCACTATATAAAAAGCATTTAATATAGTAAATCTATTTTTAGGGCCGGCTATGATAACACAAGATATAGTGATTTTTATTGCTAATAACACAAGATAAGGGAAAAACCTGCTATGTTATTGTTATTTATAAATTAAGAAATTTTTCTAAAATACTGTCTAAAAAATGCCAGCCTTTTTCAGTACACAGGTATTGCTCACCGTGTTTTTGCAATAAATTTTCATGCAAACATTGCTCTAAAGACTGCTGTAAACAATGTGAATTTAAACCTGTTCGAGCAACAAAAGTGCTTAAATTAAAGCCCTTTTTTAAACGGAGATGATTCATTAAAAACTCTAAAGGCAAATCCTCTGGCACAATCACTTCATACTGACGGTCTTGCTGATTTTCTTGTAAATAGTGTTCAGGCCGTTTTACTTTACTAGTACGCGTATGATTAATTTTGCCATGTGCTCCCGCGCCAATACCTAAATAATCACCAAATGACCAATAATTTATATTATGCTGACATTGCTTAGTGTCTTGAGCATACGCAGAGACTTCATATTGAATATACCCGTGTGCTTCGAGAATATCTTGGCAGGCTAGTTGTGCGGTAAATATATGATCTTCATCGGGTAATTTGGGGGGATATTTATAAAAATAGGTATTCGGCTCTAGTGTAAGCTGGTAAAAAGAAAGATGTGTTGGCCTCAGAGCAATTGCTTGTTTAATATCGGCAATACTTTCTGTCAGCGTGCTATTAGGCAAACCAAACATTAAATCTAAATTTAGATTATCAAAACCTGCTTCGCGTGCAATATGAGCCGCCTCTATGGCTTCTTGAGCCGAATGTATACGACCTAAGCGTTTTAAATGGTGCGGATGAAAACTTTGTACGCCAATCGACAAGCGATTAATACCAATCTGGCGATAATCAATAAATTTCTGACTTTCAAAGGTGCTGGGATTCGCTTCTAAGGTAATTTCAATATTATCGGCAAAATCAAGCTGCTGTTGAATACCGCCTAATAATCGCTCAAGCTCGGTGGCTGAAAATAAACTTGGTGTGCCACCACCCATAAAAATACTCTGCAACGGACGTGTTTCTTGAAAAAATTCAATATCACGGGCTAAATCACGCAATAACACTTCAATATAATTTTTTTCAGGAATAGTGTCTTTAACTGCATGAGAATTAAAATCACAATAAGGGCATTTTTGAATACACCACGGGAAATGAATATATAAACTTAGGGGATTCACAGGCAAAGAGACGCAAGATTAAAAAGTAAAAACGGGTAGCATTACCCGCTTTTAAACACTATAACTTTATTGACCAGCCGCTTTATCTTTAGAAATCATTGAGCCACAGCTAGCTTCTGAGCCTTTGGTGCTTCCCATGCCACCCATGCCGCCTTTCATTTTTCCTTTCATGCCGCCGCATTTATGCTCCATGCCTTCTTTCATTTTTCCCATACCGCCTTTCATCATCCCGCCGCCACACATGCCTTCGCCCATTTTCATTTTTTTCATGCCGCCTTTCATCATGCCGCCACACATGCCTTCACCCATTTTCATTTTTTTCATGCCGCCTTCTTTCATGCCGCCTTTCATTCCCATACCACAAGCGCCTTCTTTGCCTTTCATCATGGCACCACAACTATTTTCTTTACCTTTTTTCATTTTACTTTGCGCCTTATCCATCATATCGCCGCATTTTCCTTCGCCACACTTTGCTTCTTTCGCTTTTTTATTGCCCCAACCTGACGTTGAAACCTTATTAGTGTGTGATTTTTTAGCCTTCATATCACCACAAGCACCTTCTTTGCCTTTCATCATGCTACCACATGAGCTTTCCATGCCTTTTTTCATGGTTGTTTCAGCTTTATTCATCATATTGCCGCATTTGCCTTCGCCACATGATGCTTCTTTTGCTTTATCTAAACGCATATCAGCTTCAGCAAGCTGCATATAACCGCTGTCTAATTCCGTCATAGCAAATGGATTGCTTTCCGCAGTAGCCGCTGTCATGACCAATGAAGACGCTAATGCGACACCAACCGTTGTTAATGCTGTTATTTTATTTTTCATACTATCTCCGTTATATTTTATTATTATTTAAATTTAATAAGCCCAAATACCCTACTAAGTACTTAATGCTATATTATCAGTTCATTATACCGCTAATTTTATTTTCACCTACTAAGCAAAAAACCAATAGCTCACAAAAATCGCCGCGATAATGCCTGCTATATCCGCAATCAGTCCACAGGCTAACGCATGACGAATATTTTTAATACCCACGGCTCCAAAATAAACACTCAAGACATAAAATGTCGTTTCTGTACTGCCTTGCAAAACAGACGCCAAACGTCCTGAAAATGAATCCGCACCATACGTTGTCATCGTATCAACCATCATCGCTCTTGCGCCACTGCCGCTAAACGGTTTCATGAATGCGGTTGGCATCGCATCAATAAAACGTGCATCCCAGCCCACTAAATTAATGCCATAACGTAAGCCATCTGTACATAATTCTAATGCTCCACTGGCTCTAAACACGCCAATGGCGACTAGCATTGCGACTAAATAGGGAATAATCATAATAGCAGTACTAAAGCCCTCCTTTGCACCTTCAATAAACGCTTCATAGGCGTTAATTCGCTGGTAACTTGCCATCAAAATAAAAGCAATCACTAAGCTAAATAAAATAACATTACTAATCAGTGCTGATTGCTGCATCATATCAACTTGGCTTAATTGA